>JAKLES010000183.1 GCA_022711575.1 Deltaproteobacteria bacterium
TCAGGCTGGTTGACATCCTCACGATGGCTGGAATGCTTCGTCTGTCCGATACCTATGATTCCAACATTTCTGTTTTTCTTTTTATGTGCCATTATTCAACCTCCCCCTACGCTTCCATTACAATTACGGCCTGATGCTGTCCGGCCCCGCCGGTTGCCGCTTGGGCAACTGCCCGCTTCGCACCCTTAACTTGTCGCTCGCCTGCCTGATTGGCCAGCTGGTAGTAGCATTCAATGGCTCTGGCTGCGCCTCCGAGGAGAAGCGGATTGCCATTGAGCTGTCCACCGGACAGGTTTACGTTGAATTTGTCCATGCCACCGTCGTCAATCCACTTGCCGCCTTGGCCTTCAGCAGCGATCCCAACACCTTCAGCCCACATCGGGAGCTGGTACGCGGCGTGGTCACTGAGTTCGAAAACCTGGATCTCTTTTTTGGGATTTTTTATACCGGACATGGCGTATGCCCGCTGCGAGGCATTTTTAAGCGAAAAATTCGAGACAATGTCCTTATCGCCGAGGAAATACCTGTCCATGCAGCTCCCGTAACCGGTGATCCACACGGGATTTTTTGTAAACTCTTTCGCCCTTTCTTCGCTGCACAGGAGCATGCCGTACGCCCAGTCGGTGACCGGATATATGTAAAGCTCCCGAAGTGGATCGGAATACATTGGTGAATTCAGAACTTCTTTCTCATCGACGATTTTATTCTCGCGACCATAGGGATTCTTTTTCCCGTTCTTTCTAGAGCGCACCACTATTTTTGCCAGGTGCTCGTCCGTAACTTTTGATTTTTCCATATAAGCCCGCGCCTGCATTGCGTCCACGTTGTGATAGTCCATACCTAGCGGCCTGCAGTAGAAGGGATCATATGCAAGGTTGGAAATCATCCTGCGGCTTTCCCCCTGCGATTCCTTACAGTGGCCCATGAAAAGAATCACATCGTCATGGCCGGACAGGATACAAGACATCGCGTAGCCCAGGCCATTGATGCTTTCCTGAGCCATTTTTTCTTCCCCGCGGAAATGTGCGCCCACGACGTCCGTAATCCCGTTGTCGGATATAGTCCGCGCATCGAACATGTCATCCGAGCAGGTGATGATGGTCCTGATGCCCTTTTCCATATCAAAGGTCACTTTCGTCTGTTCCATGATCGACTCGAAGCAATCAAGCAACATGTTTTGAAAACGCAAATAATGATAATTTGGATGATTTTTAATCTGCGCCACCGCGCAGATAGCTAATCTTTTACCCATTACCAATCCTCCTTTCTGTTTGATCTGACTTGATATAATTTCTTTGTTGCCAATAACCATCCGCTGAAACTGCCATTCGCCCTGCTCTTTTCAGCATAAATAACAGTTCCAGAATTCTCCCGCATGTACCGCCTTTATGATAGAATCTTTGTCCCGCTTCGCATCCAACTCCACCCAAGCCCTGCCAATACCGACAAGCGTGTGCGAATCATCGGATGCGATTTTAGGATAGGCTATATCCAGTGATTCGAACACCTTGTCTCGAAACCCTTTCTTCGTTATTTCTACGGCATCCAGAGGATACATCTTTTCCAGTTCGGCCAACCGCACCAGTAACTGTTCCGGAGTAAAGTCATATTCGCCGATGTGGTTGAACACATGAAGAACCTCACGATCGCCTTCAATTTTCGCCACATGAATATACCCATTCACAAAAACTGTCAGCTCAATGCCATAAAAAACAATCATGTTCGTCTTGACCTGCTGGTAAACATCCATGTAGTTTTGTTTCAGCAAGTAATCATGATCTGTAAAGGCTATAAAATCGTATCCTTTTGATTCGTATGCGTCGGCCACTTCCTGGGGTGATAATTTACCGTCCGAGCATGTTGTGTGTGTGTGGAGACATCCTTTTAACAGCATAGGTACCAACTGATTCTTTACTCAAAAATTAACAGGGGACCGGATTTGTTTATCCGCTAAATATTTACATTGGACGTACAACCTAATTTTTGATTGGACGTTCAACCAATGATTATCCACCTACGCTTCCAATTATTAATTGTCAAGAAAAAAAGTT
>JAKLES010000184.1 GCA_022711575.1 Deltaproteobacteria bacterium
ATTATTGAATTCGCGCCGCTCATCCGGCAGAAAAATAAATGGCGTTCTATCCGGGGTATCGCTTACAGGATTGATGGTGGAATCGTCAATAACGGCAAAAGAGATTTTATCGGGGATGTTGACCGCATTCCTTTGCCCGCGCGGCGCTTGTTGCCCATCTCACGTTATCGGGCGTTGGGTTATCCGGTTAGCATGATTACCGGTCGCGGATGTCCTCATGGCTGCATTTTTTGTCTGGGACGGAAGATGGTCGGATCAAAGGTGCGTCGTCGTAATCCGGACCTGGTGCTCGACGAAATGGAACAGATTCTCAATCTGGGCTTCGAACGCATTAACATTGCCGATGACCTTTTTGCTTTAGATACGAACCGGGTCAAAGAGATCTGCAACGGCATTAAAAAGCGAAATTTAAAATTCACGTGGAGTGCTTTTGCCCGTGTGGATACCGTGAACCAGGAAATGTTTGATGCGATGGTTGCCGCGGGATGCGACGGCATCAGTTTTGGTGTGGAGTCGGGCTGTCCGGAAATGCTGAAAAAAATTCGCAAGGGCATTAAACTTGAGCAGGTGAAAAGCGCAGTCAGGATGTGCAAACAGGCGGGTATGCTGGCTCATGCTTCCTTTATGGTCGGATTGCCGGGTGAAACAAAAGATACACTGAAACGAACCGATGCGTTTGCCAGAAGTTTGGATATATTTTACGGCTATCATTATCTCGCGCCTTTCCCAGGAACAACCTTGTGTGAGAAAGTAGGCGACTATGATCTGAAAATATTAACGAGAGATTGGTCAAAATATGACGCCAATGACGCAATAGTGAAAACAGCGGAACTTTCTTGCCAGGACATCCGCGATTTTGTTGCCCTGTACGATGCAGAGATCAATAACGACTGGCAGACGGTTCTGGACAATTACCAGACGGGAAAGAACACGCCGTATGATGATATGCGTGTTGAAGGACAATATCGGATGAACATTACCTTTGCCATTCTCAAGGGAGATCTGGTCGAAAAATTAGGATTCATCGAAGCCGCAGATCTAAACGGGAATGGTGATATGGCCGGAAGCATATTGGCCGAAAGAATGAAGAACACCCTTTCCGGAGAGCCCCGGCTGGTGGAAAACACCATCCATGATTTTATTTCCCGAGGCTACCTGAATGCCGAGCACAGCGACAAAGGCTGCAACTGGCGCTGGGCATGATCGCGCCTCAAGAGGCGTTTTATTCGTGAAGCATGAGGTGAATGAGAAGCCCGGTCTATGGAACAAATACAAACATCAGATTAGTTTCAGGAGATTAACATGTCATTACCCGATCGAAACAACCCGTACCATTTTAACGATTATTTACAGTGGCGACAAAAAGTCGATTACTATGCCGATGATCCGTTTATTCAAAAAGTAGTGCGTCATTTTACCGGTAGTGAAGAGAAGATGGTTGATAGCGAGGCCCGGGCAGTATCTTTGAAAGCATCCTTCCGGTGGCGTGACTTTTCTGACAGTATCGCCCGTCCGGAGAAAAGACCTTTCATGCTTCACTATGACGGTCATCACAACCGTATCGACAGGATTGTGCGGCCTCTGGAAACGGAAATACTGGAAAAAGAAATTTTCTCCGAAGCTTTCTTTGCTGACAAAACGTCTCCGTGGGTTAAGCTGATTAAAATGTACGTGATTTACCAGAATGGCGAAGCCTGCGTCAGTTGTCCCATCACGTGCACAGAAGGTCTGGTCAAGCTTCTCGAAAAGTATGCTGATACGCCGGAAACACTCAAAATTCTCAGTCATTGTAAAGAGGGCATTCAGGGTGATTTTGCCATCGGCGCCCAATACCTTTCGGAAATCCAGGGTGGTTCGGATGTGCCGGCAAATGTGCTGGAAGCGGTTCAGGAAGACGGAACCTGGCGGATTTATGGGACCAAGTTCTTCTGTTCGGCAACGCACGCCGATTATGCCGTGGTGACTGCAAAACCAAGCGGCTCGGAAAAAGTCGCCCTTTTTGTAGTACCCTCCTGGCTTCCCGGGAATAA
>JAKLES010000185.1 GCA_022711575.1 Deltaproteobacteria bacterium
ATCCGTTTGACGGAAACAGTTCAGAGCGCGGGTTGAGCCTGTAAGATCGGTCCGGGTGACCTGTCCGAAATTCTGCGCGATTTGCCGCTCATATCCGATCCCCGTTTGCTGACCGGATATGAACATGCGGAAGACGCGGGCGTTTATAAAATCTCCGACGATTTAGCGCTCGTGCAGACCCTGGATTTTTTCACGCCGACGGTGGACGATCCCTATACCTTTGGCCAGATCGCCGCAACTAACGCTCTCAACGATATTTACGCGATGGGCGCAAAACCTCTGACGGCCATGAACATTGTTTGCTTTCCAATCAAGACGATGGATAAATCCGTGCTTCGGGAAGTGCTGCGCGGGGGCTTAAACAAAATGCACGAAGCGGGTGTATTGCTGATGGGCGGGCACAGCGTGGAAGATAACGAAATTAAATACGGCTTATCCGTAACCGGAACCATTCATCCGGATAAAGTCCTGTATAATCGGGGCGCCAGGCCCGGTGATCAATTGATTCTGACCAAACCGCTGGGAACGGGCATTGTCAGCACGGCCCTTAAGGCCGATGCAGTCCACGATGCGCTTTTGCAAAAATCCATCGCCTGCATGACGGAGCTCAACAAAAAAGCCTCCGAATTGATGCTTGCCGCGGGGGACATTCACTCCTGCACCGACATCACCGGATTCGGCTTTTTGGGACATGCCTGTGAAACCATAGAAGACAGCGATGTCGGCCTGCGGATTTTTTCATCGGCGATCCCGATTCTGGAAGGCGTCCGGGATTTGTCGGAAACGGGCTATATTCCCGGCGGGCTTTACCGGAACCGGGATTTTCGCATCGCTCTGGTTGAAAAAGCGCCGTCATGTCCGGATTGGATTTTTGATGTCTGTTTTGACCCGCAAACCGCCGGCGGATTGTTTTTCAGTCTTCCTGCGGCAAAGGCACAGTCGCTTGTAGAAACGATGCACGCTGCGGGAATAACGAACGCCACCATCGTCGGCGATGTGACAAGCGAGCATCCCGGTAGAATTTTCATGGAGTAAAAAATCCAACAGGCGCCGCATGCAAAGGAATTCTGAAGCTTGAATCGACTGCCCTTTAAAAAAGAAACGCAACAAAATCTTAAGAAAATGTTGGAGCTGACGCACCCCGACGATTCGCTGCTTCTTTTGATGCATGGCAGCCCGGACCCGGATGCCATTGCCTCGGCCATGGCGCTTCGGGAAATTCTGCAGCGCAAAAAAGGCCTGTCCAAATGTACTTTTGCGGCAACCGAACCCTTTCGACGCCAGCAAAATAGAAAACTGGCCCAGGCGATGCGGCTTAACATCCGCTTATTGAGCCAGGTGGACGCCAGTACCTATCGGATTATCGCGCTGGTGGATGCGCAACCTTCTTTTTTCGGTGATCAATTCCAGACCATCAAACCGACCATCGTTTTCGATCACCATCCCCGCCAGGGCACATGGCAGGCCGAACTGGCGGACATCCGTCCACCGTATGGAGCCCTCTCCACTATTTTGACGGAGTATCTGCTTTGCGCCCATCTGCGCATTTCCCGCAATCTGCATACGGCGCTTCTTTACGGCATTAAAACGGATACGGACAATTTTGACCGAGAAACACTGGCTGAGGACATCCGCGCTTATACCTATCACACGAGACACGCCAATATGAGGCTGATCCGTCGCATCGAACTCAATCAGACGCCGAGGAGTTATCTGAAATATTTCGATCATGCCTTTCATACCATGAAGCATTACCGCGGTCGCCGTGTTGGTTTTCTGGGACACGTGGAAAGTCCGGATGTTTGCGTGCAGGTGGCGGATTTCTACTTACGTTTGATCGGGACGAATTATGTCGTCGTCGCGGGAATCGTCAATGACAAATTGATTATCATTTTCCGGGGCGACGGCTACCGGCAGGACTGCGGCGTGATCGCTCAAAGCGCCTGCGGACTGATCGGCCAGGGGGGCGGTCATCGCAGCGCCGCCCGGATTGAAATTTCTCTGGACATTTTAAAAACTGAG
>JAKLES010000186.1 GCA_022711575.1 Deltaproteobacteria bacterium
GCGTTCATATTGGGGTCGCGCAGGCTGAGCATTTCAGTCACTTTCAGAAATATGTAGGTCATATCATTGACCGCATCCTGACCATCGGGCGTGACGCCGCCCAGTGTGATTGCCTGGTCGGAGGAACTGCCGCCGAAATAGAAGTTGGCAAGGTCCGGTGTAAGCGGAAAGTGATCGGTGCATCGCATGTAGAAGTGGCCGATCAACTCGACGGCATCTTTGATGTATTTTGCACGGTCTTCCTGAGGGGTTATTTTTTGCATATCCGCCAGGAAATAGGGCTGGAGCCACTGGTCGAGGCGTCCCAGCGATAAGCCGGCATTCATGCTCTCCATGTGGAGCCCAACCCAGGTGATCCACATGGCGTTGACGGCTTCATGGAGGTTTCGAGCCGGATTTTCAACCACTTGCGTGCAAATTTCGGCAAGCCGTTCCAGTTCTCTTTTGCGGACGGGATCCGTCTGGGCCGCGGCGTCTTTTATCGCTTGCACGGCGAGATTCTTTGAGTAGGCTGTGAGACCTTCCAGGGTGAGAATTATTGCTTCGAGCGTTGCCTTCTTTTCGGTGTTGCCCTCTGTTTTTTTGAGCTCCTCTCTGATTTCCCCGATGATTCCGGATGTGCCCAGGCTGAGCATCTTCGGAAAATCCGGAATGGTATGTGATATGGTTGCCTGCTTCCAGTTGAAATAATACGCGTAACGTTCGTCAATCTGCATGCACAGAGGGTTGTCATATTTGTCCCTAACCCATTCTCGAAAATTGCGGTGGACCCAATACGGAAATACATCGTGGTGCAGAAGGCTTCTGGTCTCTTCCGAGATACCAAAGGGATTATAGGAGCGATAAGGAATGGTGAAGAGCTCGTTCCAGATTAAACCGCCGCTCCCTTCCGGGTACACGATGCACCCGACCTCTCTGCTGGAGGTGGTTCCCGCAATAAGATAATCCCGGGCAATGATGGGTGCGCGGTTCTCCATCAGATATTTGTAGGAAAGAGCTTTACGGGTTATCGGTTCCCAGGGTTTGCCTTCAGCGTCGGTTTCAAAACCATTCTTTTTGTGCCACTCAGTGAGCAACCGGGGCATCTCCGGACACACTTCCGGTTTGACCGTGAAATGGATATCCAGAAATTTTTTCAGCCGGGGAAAGTCATCGAGGCCAAATTCCGGCAGATAGGGATCTACAAGGTGCTTTACTCCACTATCGACTTTTTCTCCCTTGAGTCTAGTGGCGTGTCTTGCTTTAAAGTTGTCGCTCAATTCTTTCCGGGCATGAGGTGATTTTTTAACCTCATTTTCTTGAGAGATTATTTTTTCTTTTTCCAGTTGTTGAATTTGCTTTTTGTTCATCAGAACGGATAAGAGGAAAAAGAACAGGTTCAGATACATTATGCTTCCTTCAACCCTCATTTCACTTTTCAGCAGCATGAAAATCTGGTCGGATGGTGTGGCCGCGAGAAGTTTTTTAACCACTTCATCCGATCGAAAAACAATCGTGACATCCGTCTTTTCCGGAATATTGCCCTCCACAGACACCCTGCCGTCTTTAAACCGGATGGCACATTCTACGGAGCGGGATTCGGTTCTCAAACCCACGGTAAGATCAATCCACCCCTCCGAGGTTTTCAGATATTTTCTAAAAGACCGACGGAGATTGAAACTGGCCGCCACGACTCTGAGTAGCATTTTCATAAGCAGGGCGGTAAGGGATTTTCTTGAATTTACGCCGTTACTGACATAAAGAACCATAAAAATATCTCCTTGTAAAATTTGGTTCTGAAGAAGACTACTTTTTAAGTCATTGAAAACTACCTAAGAATTCATTAGCGTTATGGATTACACAGAAAGTACAATTTGTCAAGAAAAGACGGACGACGGGGTTACTGATCGCAACGGCTGATTAGCTTTCAACTGCCTATCTAACCTTCAACACAATCTTCCCGATATGCCCCGACGATTCCATCAGTTCATGGGCTTTTTGCGCTTCAGAAAGCGGAAAAACGGCGGAGACCAGCACGTTCA
>JAKLES010000187.1 GCA_022711575.1 Deltaproteobacteria bacterium
TCAGGGCATTCTCTAAGCACTCGATTGCTGGAAGATCGAGATGATTTGTCGGTTCATCCATAACAATTAAATGCGGCTGACGAATAATTCCAAGCGCCAATAGCACCTTGCGCAATTCACCTGGGCTGATATCAAGGTTATGTAACAGTCGTTCAGGGCGTGACCCAAGAGCACTCACCACTGTCATGATTTTACCAAGTTGTTCATGAGAAAGGTGATTTACATCTGCCATGATTTTTCGGGTTTTCATCATGTCAATCTCTTGCGGTAAATATACCAAATGCTCATTAGGAATATTTATGTGGTTAAGAATATGTCGAATAAAAGTTGTCTTTCCCATTCCATTTGCTCCAGTAATAGCAATACGATCGTCACGTAGCATTGTAATCTCTGGTATATGCAATTTTCTTGATTCATCGAGAGCGATTATGTCAGCAGGAATAGTAAAGAGGATTCGACGTGGAGAGACGGAACCATCGATCCAGAAATGAGTTGCATAGCGTTTCTTGATTTTTATCTCAGAAATTTGTTCCTGCCCATGCTTTATACGACCTTTTAATTGCTTAGCAAGACGCCCGGCATGACCATCCTGTCCTGAAACACGAGCCAGGTCGATTTTGGCACGCCCATCGCTGTCACCACGTGCCAAATGACGTTTCGATTTCTTTTTGTTGGCGCGTGAGGCTTTAGCGCAGCGACGTTTCGACTCGTCCTTTAATCGTTCCAGGTTTTGTTGCAAACTATGACGTCTATCCTGCAAACTTGATTCTTCCCGTTTAACATCTGCGGCAGCTTTCGTATAATTGCCAGGTTGTATTATGGCTTGAGGGGGGTCGAGAAAAATACATTGCTGGCAAAGAAGGTCAAGCAAATCTCGGTCATGGCTAACCAGCAGACCAATACCACGAAATGATGTAAGCGCTTCTATAAGCAGCTCACGGGCCGTAATATCAATATGATTGGTCGGTTCATCAAGAAGAAGGACATCCGGTTGTTGCCAGAGAGCGACAGCAATTTGAGCACGCTTACGCTCGCCATGACTTAGTGTCTGCCAGCGACTTACCCAATCATCGCCAATCCTTAGCTTTCCACGCAGTACGCATGCCTCTGCTTCAACCGTAGAAATCAAAAGTGATAGCTGTGCCGGAACATCGTCAGTGCGCTGCGGGCAGAAAACTATATGTCCGGACCGTTTGATAGTCCCTTGCTGTACCTGTAGATGTCCTGCCGCAAGTTGCAGAAAAGTCGTTTTCCCTGCACCGTTTGGCCCTACGATTCCTGTCCATCCTTCCGCAAGATGAACTGTGATATCCTCAAGCAATGAGGATATTGCACTATCATAAGAAAAGGTAACGTTTTGAAAAGATATTGACATTGTTGACCTCCAAGCATGCTGTAACAAAACATACTGGACGTCCCATTCCCATGGAATCAGCTAAAATAAAAAATGCCACGTCTTAAACGTGGCATTCAAATCATAAACGCTGAAGCCACCCAAGATCTACGGAAACAGAACGCCATTTTTTGGATAATTTAACGATCCAAAATGGGAACACGAAAATTTCGTGAAGGCTCGTTTCCGTTAGATTCTCAAGGGTATACCTCCATATAAATTTACTTCTAACTTAGCATCACAGGATGATGGCGTCAAGTTTTGCCTTTGATTTTGATAAAGTTCAGTGTCGTCATATCATCCAGTTTGGGCAAAAAAATTCCATTTACCTGCTCTTGTGGCAGATCCGGTACTCGAAGTTCTTGGTGTGGGCGTTGCGCTGCCGGTCGATGTCGAACCCGGCGTCCCGGATGACGTCCAGGTCGTTGCTGATGCGCCGACCGAGCTGAGCGGGCTTCTTGTATTCGAACTCGAGGTTGAATTCCCGGCCGACCCTGCGCAGCGCAGCGAGCAGTCTTCCCGCCGACACCGGTTCCATGGTGTTCTCGTTCTCGAACCTCACCTGGTAGCGTTCGATGAACCCCACCACATGGTTTGCCCGGTCGTCCTCGCCGTAGCG
>JAKLES010000188.1 GCA_022711575.1 Deltaproteobacteria bacterium
GGCGCGCCGACGAGGCTGCCTTATTTGTGTATAGGCGGTCTTTTAAAACATCCAGGTAAAGTGCGCTTAAATCAACCGTGCAGTAGTTATACAGCGTGTAGAAGACCACGTGAAACTGATGGCGCTCATAGGCTTCGGTTACGCGTTTGATCACTTCCTGCAGGCGGTGCAGCGCCCACTGATCCATTTCCGTCATTTGCTCGTAGGCGACGCTATCGACATCCACATGAAAGTCATAGAGATTGCCCAGAATAAATCGACTGGTATTTCTGATGCGGCGATAGGCTTCCATCAGGCGCTTAAGAATTTCTTCGGAGATGCGGATATCATCGGTGTAGTCTTCCGCTGCCACCCAGAGCCGGAGGATTTCCGCGCCGTATTTGGCCACAGCTTCTTCCGCGCCGATGACATTACCGACAGATTTGGACATCTTTTTGCCTTCGCCGTCAACAACAAAACCGTGCGTCAGAACATTTTTATAGGGCGCACGTCCGCGGGTTCCCACGGATTCCAGAAGAGAAGAATGGAACCAGCCACGGTGCTGATCGTTGCCTTCCAGATACATATCGCAGGGCGAACTCAAGTCTGCTCTTTTTTCCAGAACGGCCGCATGGCTTACACCGGAGTCAAACCAGACATCCAGAATATTCACTTCTTTGGTGAACTCCGTTCCGTGACAGTGAGCGCAGGTGGTGTGTTTGGGCATCAGATCTTTTGGTTCTTTTTCAAACCAGACATCCGCGCCGCTTTTTTTCACCAGAGCCACCAGATGATCAAGAATTTCCTTCGTCAGAACTTCATTTTTGCACTTGACGCAGTAGAAAACTGTAATCGGCACGCCCCATAAACGCTGGCGCGAGATGCACCAGTCGGGGCGGTTTTCCACCATGCCGTAGATGCGGTCGCGACCCCAGGACGGAATCCATTGCACTTCGTTGATGGATGCGAGCGCTTTTTTGCGTAGATCGTTCTTCTCCATCGAGATGAACCACTGTTCAGTGGAGCGGAAAATGATGGGTTTTTTACAGCGCCAGCAGTGAGGATAGGAATGCTGCATGGGAACATGCCCCATCAGTGCGCCCACTTCATCCAGCTTTTTGATGACGTTGTCATTTGCGTCAAAAACAAACTGGCCTGCAAAATGTTCGACGTCTTCGGTAAATTTCCCGGCATCATCCACCGGCGCGTAGTTGTCCAGGCCATATTCCAGGCCGATTTCATAATCTTCCTGACCGTGACCGGGGGCAATGTGGACGGCGCCGGTTCCAGCTTCCAGCGTGACAAAGGGAGCCAGAATTAAAAGACTGTTTCTTTTTACCAGCGGATGAACACACTTCTGGCCTTCCAATACTTCGCCTTTAAACTCATCGAGAATTTCGTAATTTTTATCGCGATAGCCGAAAGCATCCAGACAGTAATCGAGCATGTCCTTAGCGACGATCAGCACTTCCTTGTCAATCTTCACGGCGGCGTATATGAAATCATCCTTGACGGCAATTGCTAGATTGGCGGGAATCGTCCAAGGGGTAGTTGTCCAGATGACCATGTGAATCTTCTCACCGGCCAGTTTCGGCAAAACCTGGCTCAGATCAGATGTAAAGGCGAATTTCACATAGATGGATGGTGTGGAATGATCGGCGTATTCCACTTCAGCTTCGGCCAGTGCTGTTTTACAGGAAGCGCACCAGTAAACGGGTTTCTTCCCTTTATAAATGCTGCCGCTGAGATAGAGCTTGCCGAATTCCGCGATGGTGGTAGCTTCATAAGGATAAGCCATGGTCAGATAAGGATTTTCCCATTCACCAAAAACGCCCAGGCGCTTGAATTGTTCGCGTTGGATTCCGACGAATTTTTCAGCATAGACGCGGCAGGCGCGGCGTTTATCCACCTGCGACATCTGCGTCGTCCCCGATGTCTTGCCCCCCAGTTCTTTATCGACTTGATGCTCAATGGGCAGGCCATGGCAATCCCAACCCGGTACATACACGCCATCAAAACCGGTCAT
>JAKLES010000189.1 GCA_022711575.1 Deltaproteobacteria bacterium
TAGGTGAAGGCCCACCTTGCGCCCCTGCCGTTGGCATTACTGGTGTTTTGGGGAGCGCAGGCTCACCCTTAACGATGGGTTTGATAACTGGTTCAGGTATGACGTTTTCCAAACTCTTGAACGGGTCTAGGCTTCTTTGTTTTGTTAAGGCGTTTAAACCCTTCTTGACGACTTGCGGGGCAAACCGTTCAACAACGGGCGAGGCAATACTACCGATTCCCTTGATTAAAGGTGCGCCTCCAATCAACAACTCTGCGCCTAGCACTTCTTTCAGCAAGTCCCTAGTTTGATGTTGTGTGTCCTTTTTGTTGAAGGCTTCCCGTTCTTCGGGGTCAAGGTATTTGACATAAGGCAACACGCTTTTTGCGGTTTCTTTCGCGGCTCCATACACCCCATATAGATTGGGGTTCTCCCTGCCCCACTTCGGCACACCATCCACAACGTCATTCTTGGGAGGGTATTTCTGCTTGAGGATGGATGCCATTTGCTCTTGAGGCATCCCATCAGGAAAATCCACAGAAGTATTATATTCCTTAATGAATATCGTGGTCATTACTCAAACTTCCCCGTAGCAGGATTCCATTGCATTTGTGAACGTCCACCGCCGAATATAGACTCAGCCGCACTTTGTTTTTGGGTTTGCTGTTTGTACCAAATATCAAATTTGTATCGGGGCCATAACTTGCTGTCGGGAACTCCCTGTTGTTTCTTTTCCGCTTTATAGGACGCATACGCATCGTCTGTGTCTGTTTGCTTACCTTCTGATTTATTTTTTAGTGCGTTTTCTATCTTCAGTCTTTGCACTTCTAATCTTTCGGCCTGTAAATTTGACGCATAATCATTCTTCTGTTTTAGCAATTCTATTTGTTGCGTAAATCGTTCCTTTAAGGCTTCCAGTTGCGCCTGAGATCGCATTTCCGCTATCTCTCGTTGAGCCGCCACTCTTTCATCGTTGTTGAATACGCGGGATTTTAACTCCAATGCCTTTTCAGGATTATATTGTGATAATATGTCAGCCTGCCCTAGTAAAGCCTCGCGGTAAGGGTCTTTTCCTTCTGCTTGCCATGCCTCATATTGATTGGAATATTGCTTTTGCTGTGGCGCGACGGGCGAATCAATATTAAATGGTTGCGTTAATCCTTGCCCTGGAACAGGGTTCATTAAGCCCTGATTATATTGGGTCAGTTTCGCCCTCATAGCCTGTTCGTCTGCTATCTCTTTTAGCTTGGCCTGCGCCATCTGCTGTGCGATCTTCTGTGAGGCTTCAGCCCTTCTATCTTCACCTATCGCCATGTAGGTTTTAAGGAAGTTGTCAGTAAACGCCTGTGCGGATGTTCCTAAAAGTCCCATAATAACCCCCTAAATACCGTATTCACTTCCCGAACCAAACAACATAGATAGTAAGTCACCGCCTGCGTCACTCGCCGTGTTACCGATGCTATTAACAAGGTCTGTATTCTTCAGTAACCCCGCCCCTATCGTTCCAGCCGCACCTAACCACCCTGCCTGATTTGCGGCATCGTAAGCCTTCTGTGAAGCGTTAATTGAAGCTAGGTAATTGTTATAAGCTGACGTTGCGTTGTTTGCTGCCGATACCAAAGGCGCTCCCTGACCCGCTAGAGCTAACAAGGAATTAAGCTGCTGTTCGTTGTAACCGAGTTTATCAGCACGGTTCGCAAGATCGTACTGGTATTTCTCGTAAGTCTTGGCGTTTTCCCATGCCGTCAAAGCATCCTGATAGGACTTATCCCATGTCAGCTTATTGACATCGTAAGCTCTCTTGTCCTGTGTCGCCAAAAGCCCTGCCTTATACTGGTCGTTTGCAGACTGTAACTGGTTCGGGTAAATCGTGGCGTTAAACTTGTTCTGATCTTCAGCGGCCTTCTGTTGCATGGCGTATCGTGTAGCGGCTGCGTTGGCTGCGTTGTCAGCCATTGCCCTTTGATAAGTGGAGTCTAAGGCGTTGGTCTGTTGGTTCTGCATGATGGAAGAAC
>JAKLES010000019.1 GCA_022711575.1 Deltaproteobacteria bacterium
CCAGATAGTAACGGCAATACCATTGAAACCAGCCGCGGGGATCTTCGGAATAAATCCAGCCTTTGGGAATCCAGTAGGAAAGAGGCTTGGAGGCGTTCACACCGAAGCAGTTGAGTTTCGGATCATGGCGGTCGGAGCATAGTTTCGCACGGGCAAACCAGGATGATGGAAATTCGCTTCGGCAGTCGGTCATGTATTTTCCACCGAAGATGCCCATCTCGAGCATTTGTTTCGGTGTCAATTCCGGCTGAAATTCAGGATCAAATTCTCTGCCGGCCGGTTTGGTCAGAAAATAACGATAGCCTTTTTGCATTCGGTTATTGATGATAATTTCTTTAGGTTTCATTTTCACCCGCGCCGAATAAATAGGTGCTGAAACTTTGCAAACTGCTTTTCAGATACACGAGGTCTAGTAGGATGACTGGCCATCCGGACGCGCCAGATTTTCAAAGGTGGTGAACTTATCCAGAAAAGCGAGCTTCACCGATCCGGTAGGGCCGTTGCGCTGTTTGCCGATGATAATTTCGGCAATGCCTTTATCCGGATTGTCATCGGACTTATTGTAAACTTCGTCCCGGTAGATAAAGGCAATAACATCCGCGTCCTGCTCAATGGCGCCTGATTCACGCAAATCCGCCATTTGTGGACGGCGGTTGGGGCGGTCTTCGACTTTCCGGTTCAACTGGGAAAGAGCAACCACCGGCACCTTGAGTTCCTTGGCCAGCGCTTTCAGCGAGCGGCTGATTTCCGATATTTCCTGCTCGCGTGAATTTGAGTAACTGCCGGCTCGCATCAACTGAATATAGTCCACCACAATCAAACCCAGGCCTTGATCGGCTTTCAGACGGCGGGATTTAGCTTTCATTTCCAAAACGGTAATGGCGGGCGTATCGTCGATAAAAATGGGTGCTTCAGAAAGTCTTCCCGCGGCTGTTGTCAGCTTTGGCCAGTCGGTTTCGCCTAAATATCCTTTGCGCATTTTTAGCGAATCGACTTTTGCCTCCGAGGCGAGCATTCTGAAAGCCAGTTGCTCCTTGGACATTTCGAGTGAGAAAATGGCCACGGATGTCTGGGTTTCCAGCGCGGCGTTTTGCGCGATATTGAGCGCGAACGCGGTTTTGCCCATGCTAGGGCGCCCGGCGATGATGATGAGGTCGGAATTTTGTAAACCGGATGTCATGTCATCGATTTTGTCAAATCCGGTGGCTACGCCGGTAATCAGTTCCTTGCGTGAGAAGAGGTCTTCAATTGCACGGAAGCTTTCCCGCACAATATCTTTAATGGGGAAAAAAGAGGTCCGGACTTTATTCTCGGAAATTTCAAAAATGCTGTGCTCGGCTTTATCCAGCACCTGATCGACATCCGAACCTGTTTCATAACAGCTGTTGATAATCTCGGTGGCCGACCCGATCAGACCGCGCAAAATGGCTTTCTCTTTGACGATCTTAGCGTAATTAGCAATGTTGGCGGCCGACGGGACGTTATCAACCAATGATGCCAGATACGCAGTGCCACCGACTGAATCCAGCATATTCCTGTCTTGCAGCGCATTGCTCAAGGTGATGAGATCAACCGGTTCGTTTTTATCGGCAAGCTGCTCGATGACGGAAAAAATTTTTCGGTGCGCTTCGTTGTAGAAATCCGCTTTGCTGATCATTTCCTGCGCAGCATTGATTGAACTGTTTTCCAATAAAATACTACCCAGAATGGATTGTTCCGCTTCGATGTTCTGGGGAGGGACTTTATATAATGCCGGATCGATGTCCTTCATGATTCTTCACCGATTACATTCAATTTTAGTTCTGTATCGATACCCGCGGCCAGTTTGATCTTCACTTTGAACTCGCCCAGTGATTTGATATGCTCATCATGAACAATCATTTTACGATCGATGTCGAAGCCTTTTTCTTTGAGAGCGTTTTCAATATCCTTGGGTGTGACTGAGCCGAAGATCTTGTGCTGATCCCCCACTTTACGGGATAATGTCAGCGTAACTTGAGACAGGCGGGCCGCCAGATCCTGAGCGCCGGCCTTTTCTTTTTGTGCTTTTTGCAGAATATTCTTTTTTTCGAATTCAAAGGCTTTAAGATTTTTATCGTCTGCCTCAACAGCCAATCCTTTCGGGATGAGCAAATTGCGGGCGTAACCGTCATGGACTTTAACCAAATCTCCGGCTTTGCCTAAGGAAGGTACGTTTTGTTTTAAAATAACTTTCATAGAAAACCTCCTGTTAGCAGTGAATGATATAAAAATTAATTAGTTGCCTGGCTGTGACGGAAATATTTACGAAAATCAATCCAAATGTCGAGGAACCCAATTGCGGCTATTGCTATCATAAGAATTTGCTGGATCGCAATTAAAAAATAAAAAAGAAAGCGGAAAAAAGTCGAGATGTTTTTGCTCTGGAAAAAGAAACTAACAATAGCAAGACCTTGTAGAAGGTAGATGAAAGAGGCAACCAGAAATATGTTGATTCCCAAATAACTGACAGGGTTATCCGGGACAAAACTCAGGCCACCGCCGGCAATAAAAATCCAGACCAGCCAATTTGGCGCACTCCATGCAGACAATGTCGAAAAACTGGGCAGTAGAACGCCGGATTTGCGCAGCAGTTGATTGCCGGTGAGAGCATTGATCCAGATCGTGAATAGTACCGCAATCACACTAAGGGCAGGAAAAATATGAGTAAAAAGTAGAATAACTGAAGGCTTGCTGTCGGTAATTGATTTGATTTCTTCGGGCTTCAAAGGCAACCGACTATAGAGTTTTATATTCAATTCTACCGCTTCTGTAATATATTTTTCGAGCAACTGCCAGGGGCTGATGGAGAGTTGTATGCCGCCATAAATAAAATAAACAACAATCGCACTCAGAATGACAAAAGAGGGTAGGAGAACAACGAATTCGATAGAATAATTTTTTCGGGCTGTCTGGGCCATCAAAATACCGGCCAGTCCCATCACCGCCAGGGCAAATATGGGCAGGACCGCATGCATCAAAGACAGGATGATCAATATAACGCAAAGTCCGGAAAAAAAGGCGACCAGTACTTTCATTTGATCATTGAGTATGCACAAAGCAAACAAAACCAACGGCAGGGTCATGAGAAAAAACAGACCGATGAAAGGAATGAGGGCGGCTGCTAAAAAAAATACGATGATCAACAACAGCCTGAAAAATGGGCTATGAGGAGATAATAAATTCAATTTTTCCAAGAATAATAACCTGCGTTGAAAATAGGTAATGTGATTAAAGCCTGGTAAATGTGTATGGATAAATTCAACGCCGACCGGTTCCCGTCCGGGATAAAACCGGCCGGCGTATGCGAAAGTATTTTTACCTGCCTTCTGCGGTGACAAAAGGCATGATGGCGATGGTGCGCGCGCGTTTGATCGCCACAGTCAGTTCCCTTTGATGACCGGCGCAATTACCCGTAATTCTTCTGGGCATGATTTTACCGCGCTCCGTAACAAAATTATTGAGAATGACAGGGTTTTTATAATCAATTTTAACATTGGAGTCCGTGCAGAAGCGGCAAAATTTCTTTCTGTGAAAAAATTTTCTCTGAGGCGGACGTGATGGTCTTTCGCCGTTGGATATAGCCATGGTTATTCCCCTTTCGTTGTATTTTCTTCTCGAGTGATTGTTTTTTTGAACGCGGGCCTGCCGGGTCTTGCGTCACTTGCGGGTTTTTCATCTCTAGGAGCTGCCGTGTTATCCGTTTCAATGCGTATCTGCGTGCGCTTTACTTCCACCACGGCAACTTCCGCATCCATCCCTTCACGGGTGACGGCGCCTTCTTTGGTGACGGTCATGAATTTTAAAACCCGGTCGTCAATTCTAAAATTTCTTTCCATTTCGGCCACGATGGAACCGTCACCGGCATAGTCGATGAAAAAATAAAATCCGTCTTTTTGTTTGTTGATTTCGTAGGCCAGACGCCGCTTGCCCCATTTTTCAGCTTTGGCAATGACCCCTTTGCGTTCGGTGATGATGTTGGAAGAGCGCTCCATGATGGCAGTGATCTCTTCCTCCGTCAAATCCGCTTTGACAATAGCGATAACTTCGTATCTTTTCAAAATTTTCTCCTTTCGGCTCTAAAGCCCCTGATTCGGTTCAGGAGCAAGGGGAGTCCTTATTAAATTGTGATGGTGCCTTCTATACCAGGCTCATTTGAAAATCAAGGATTATGTTGACTTTAGGAATCGTCGGACAAGTTTATTGAAATACTGATTGACTTCATAATTTAACTGTATTAATTTAATATCGTTAAATTAACGTATGTCATATTTATGTAAGATACAAGTTCTTTTTAAATCAGCTAAATAAAAAGGGGAGGATTGGTCATATGGAGCAGATAAGCTTTAAAGTTTACGGCTACAGATGGGTAGTGCTTCTGGTTTATTTTCTTCTCAACGCTTTCATGCAGGCGCAGTGGATTACTTTTGCACCCATTACCAGCGAGGCAGTTTCTTTTTATCACGTTCCTGCCTTGCAAATCGATCTCCTTTCTCTGATTTTTATGATTGTCTATATCTTCGTATCTTTTCCGGCATCTTATATCATTGACACATGGGGCATCCGTATTGGCATTGGCATTGGCGCAGCACTGCTGGGTGTTTTTGGATTTATGAAAGGATTTTGCGGGGCCAGCTATGCCATGGTTGTCATCGCTCAAATAGGCATTGCTATTGGCCAGCCTTTTGTTTTGAATTCCGTTACAAAGGTAGGTGTTCGCTGGTTTCCGCTGAACGAACGGGCAACCCAGGCAGGCATTAGTGTGCTGGCACAGTTTGTAGGAATTATTCTGGCGATGGCTCTTACACCGCCTCTTTTCAAAATGTACGGCATGGAAACTATGTTGATGATATACGGAATTGCCACACTGGCCTGTTCCGTGATCTTTTTAATCTTCAACAGGGAGTGTCCGGCTACGCCGCCTTGTCCAAAAGGTCACGACGAACGGATAGCTGTTTTCGCAGGGCTGAAACATATTTTTAAACAACGCGATATGATCATTCTGCTCATCATTTTCTTTTCCGCACTGGGGATTTTCAACGCTGTGACCACCTGGGTCGAGCAGATTATCCGGCCACGTGGCTTTGACATTACACAAGCCGGGGTTACCGGCGCATTGATGATGGTCGGTGGAATCTGCGGAGCGGCTATTTTGCCCGTGCTTTCCGACAAGTTCCGTAAAAGAAAATATTTTATGGTCCTCACTTCTATCTGTGTCATCCCCGGTTTGGTCGGTTTGACCTTTGCCGGCAATTACATGTTGTTACTTGCATCCAGCATTGCGTTCGGCTTTTTCCTGATGGCGGGCGGGCCGATCAGTTATCAGTACAGCGCGGAGATTTGCTATCCCGCGCCAGAGGCCACCTCACAAGGGTTGCTTATGCTTGTCGGGCAAATTTCGGGAATCATTTTCGTCTTCGGTATGGATATCGCAGCCGGGGATAGTCCCTCAAAAACACCGGCCATGATCGTATTCATTGTCCTGATGATCATCAATATCTTCCTTAACTTGAACTTGCGAGAATCCAAACTGGTCAAGGCGGATGAAATTTAAAAATTAATTGACTTTAAATTTTAATTTGATTAATTTAATGTCGTTAAGCTTATAATAAGGAAATACAATCAAAATGCCAAAAGTCACCAGAAGTGAAGAAGAAGTTGGTGTTATTCGTGGAAAAATATTGGATTGCGCCTTCAAGATTCTCGTGAAAAACGGATTTGAAAGTTTATCTATGGCCAAAATCGGCTCAAGGATGAAAATGACGGCAGCGAATCTCTATAATTACTATTCCAATAAAGATGAACTCTTGATTGCCATCCAAAAAAAAGCCTATGCCATGCTTTATGAAAAGTTGAGTTATGCCGTTAAAATGTCCGCCACCCCTGTAGAAAAATATAAGAATTTAACTTATGCGTTTGTCAGTTTTGGTACGCAAAATATTAATATCTATGACATTATTTTTAACAGGCCAATTCGCCAATACATTGATAATGTTGATACGCCACAGGAATCAATGTCCCGCAATGAGCTCCGGAGTTCCCGTCAGGTATTATTGCTGAGTATTCAAGTCATCCGGGAATATCGGGAAAGCCGGCCGGACCTGGAACCGGTTGATCCAAAATTATTACACACGCAATGTTTCAGTGCGCTTCACGGCATCATCTTATTGCATAACAGTAGAGTTCTTGATCAAATCAGTGATGATCCAGATGCCGACATGAAAATGGTCATCGAAAATACCATGCGCTATGTTACGGGATAATAGAATAACGCGCTCAGGGGAATTTTCTGTGGTTATGCATCACAAACGGGCTGTCTCAAGTTTGCATTGAGTCGAAGAGGTGAATTCATGGCAAGAGGCAATAAATACATTCTGGCAATCGACCTGGGCACATCCGGACCCAAGACCGCTTTAATCTCAGTTTACGGCGAAGTCGTTGACAGTGAGTTTAAAGATACCCCCATAATCCTTTTTCCTGACGGAGGTGCGGAGCAGGATCCGCAAGTCTGGTGGGACGCTATTATGTCCACTGCGAAAAAAGTAATCGGTAAGAATCTGGTTTCCCCTGATGACATTGTTGCTGTTAGCGTAACCTCCCAGTGGTCAGGCACCGTTGCCGTGGACGAGCAAGGCAATCATCTGATGAACGGCATTATCTGGATGGATTGCCGGGGATCTGAATCTGTCAAAGAAATCTTGCGCGGTCCCTTCAAGATACAAGGTTACCCTCTGTTTAAGCTTATGACTTGGCAGAAGCTGACCGGCGGTGCTCCTGCTCAATCAGGCAAAGACCCGCTCTGTCATATTCTGTGGATCAAACAGAATCAACCGGATATTTATGACAAGACGTACAAGTTTCTTGAGCCGAAAGATTACATCAACTTGTGTTTCACCGGCAAATTTGCGGCGACTTTTGATTCAATCCTGCTGCACTGGGTGACTGACAACCGTGATTCATCCCATATCGTTTATAATGCCAAGCTGTTGAAAATGGCCGGCATCGAGCGTTCAAAACTGCCTGACCTGATCCAGGCTATGGACATACTTGGCCCGGTAAAAAGCAAAGTAGCTCAGGAATTGGGTTTGAAAGAAGGAACGCCTGTGATTGGCGGAACTCCGGATGTGCCGTCAGCAGGCGTCGGTTCCGGCGCAGTTCGAGATTATGAAGGTCACCTGTACATTGGCACTTCATCCTGGATCTCAGCTCATGTCCCTTTCAAGAAGACCGACATTTCCCATAATTTCGGATCTTTCCCCAGTCCGATTCCCGGCCGTTATTTGATTCTCACGGAACAGGAATGTGCCGGTAAATGCCTGACGTGGCTCCGGGATAATGTTTTGTATCACAAAGATGAATTACTGAAGGAGGAATGTGCGCCGGACATTTTTAAAGTCTTGGACAAAATCGTGACGCGCGTTCCGGCCGGCGCTAACCGCGTGATTTTTACGCCTTGGTTATACGGGGAACGATCTCCAGTGGATGACTGCCACATTCGGGCTTCCCTATTCAACCTCTCATTGGAAAATACTCGTGAAGATATCGCCCGTGCTGTTTATGAAGGTGTGGCTTTTAATTCGAAATGGTTGCTTGCTCCCGTGGAAAAATTCATGGGCCGGCCGTTTCAGTATCTCAATTTCATTGGCGGCGGCGCCAATTCTGATATCTGGTCACAAATTATTGCTGATGTGTTTGACAGAAAAATCCGTCAGGTCAAGGATCCGATCTATTCCAATGCCCGCGGTGCGGCATTTCTTGCATCGATGGCTTTGAAATACATTGCCCTTGAGGATATTCCTAAGTATATTCAAATAAAAGCTGAATATACGCCAATTGCGGACCATCGGAAATTATACGACGAGCTGTTTGATGAATTTGTCAGCTATTATCAAGCTCAAAGAAAAGCATGTGCGCGAATGAACAAGAGCGCAGCGGGTGTGTGTTCGCTGCCAAAGTAGTTGCAATAAAGAATGAGGAGGAGACGATTCTATGGAATATGCGGAAATCATGAAAAGAAAAGATGCAATTTTATCCCAACCGGTGCACCCGATTCCCAAAGACAAACTGGCTTCCGAGCAAAAGCTCTATGCCGAGCGCTGCAAGCGCTCGATTGAAATCTTCGAGAAAGCCAAAGGAATGATTCCTGGAGGCGTTGAACATAACCTAAGCCAGAACAAGCCTTTCCCGCTAGCTATGGACCGGGCCAAGGGTTATAAGATCTGGGATGTGGACGGCAATGAATATATCGATTATCTGATGTGTGGGGCGCCGATTATGCTCGGCCATAGTTACGAACCTCTCGATGAAAAGATTGTCGAGATTATCCGACAAAAAGGGCCGGCAACCGGTCTAACCTCGGAATACGAGCTTCTGGCTGCTGAAGAAATAATCAAGCACATGCCTGGTGTGGAAATGGTCCGTTTTCTTCAGTCCGGCACAGAAGCGGATATGGCGGCGCTGCGCATTGCGCGGGCCTATACCGGCAAAGTTAAGATCATCAAGATCGGCGGCAGTTATCATGGCTGGTCTGATCAGATGATCTGTTCCGTTCATATTCCCAGGACCGGTAATTTTGAAGCCAAAGGTATTCCTGCGGAATGCTTTACCCACATCGTTGACGTGGCGCCGAATGATTTCGAGGCGCTGGAGGCGGCTTTTAAGGATCATCAGGACAAAGGTGGCGTCGCCGGTGTGATTGTGGAACCGATCGGCGGAGAGTCCGGTGCTCATCCGGTTCACCCGGACTGGAATAAAGCTATACGGAAATTGTGTGATCAGTATGGATCGCTGCTGATTTTTGATGAGGTTGTGACGGGTTTCCGACTGGATATGGGCGGCGCTCAGAAGCTATACAACATTATTCCCGATATCACAGTTCTGGGTAAGATCATTACGCACGGTTATCCGTCATCGGGTGCTGTGGCCGGACGAAAAGAAGTTATGAAAGTCTGCACGGGCAGCATGGGCGAAAAGATTTTTGTGGGTGGAACGCTGGCGGCCAACCCCATTTCCATGGCAGCCTGTTATTACGCCCTGAAGTACATGGCCGAACACGATGCGGTGGCAAAAGCGACAACCTTTGCCAACAGGCTCACTCAGGCTCTCAATGATCTCTATGCGACACGTCCTGATCTGGGATTTTTCGTTTATAATTATGGTGCCATTATGCATTACATGACGACCGCATTTTTTTCAATCGATCTGAACACGCCGGACGCGCTCACCCAGATTTTCACACGGAAGCAGGTCGCGGACGACTATCAGGTCGTTACGATGGCTCACGGATTGTGTACCCTGGCCGGAACCCGCATGTACACCTGTATGCAGCACGATGATGAAGCGTTGAAGAAAACGTTGGCGATATGGGAATACGTGCTTTCATTGATTCCCAGAAGTTAAAATGAAATTATGTAACAAATAAAGGAGCTGAAAACGATGAAAAAAAACAAAAGCCCGAAAGTTGTCAGAAAGGAAATAGGTCCCTTCGCGGACAAACCCATTGCCCTGCCCGAAGGCATTAACATGGAGGATCATGTCATTGCCACCTACTGGATTCAAGCGGATAAAGGTTGGGATATGTCCGTAATGGGACAAGTTCTTGCCATTGAGCAGACCACCGGTACCTGGGTGCCGGTTCCCGGTGAGACACCGGAGGTTCGTGCCGGTCACGTTGCTAAAGTGATCGGCGTGTATGAGGCCCCTTATTATGAATACGCGCTGCCTACGGAAGTAACGAGCCGGCAGTATATCTTGCAGATCGCCTTTCCATCGGCCAATGTCGAGGATCAGTTGCCCATGATGTTGACCGCAACCATCGGCAATATTTCGATGGTGCCCAATTTCAAGCTCTTGGATCTCAGAATTCCCAAAGCCACACTGGATCAGTATAACGGACCGAAATTCGGCACGGATGGCTGGTGGAAAGTTCTTGGCGTTAAAAAAGGACGCCCGCTGCTCAACAATATGATCAAGCCTTGCAGTGGTTATCCTCTGGAAGTCGGGGCTGAACTCTTTCGACAAGCCGCGTTGGGCGGCTGTGACGTAATCAAGGATGATGAATTGATCGCCAGTATGCGTTACAACGAAGCAGTCAAACGGGTTAAGGCCTACATGAAAATTGAAAAAGAAGTGTATGAAGAAACGGGCGAACACACGATCTACACCGTCAATGTCACCGACCGTCTGCCGCGGATGTTCGATCTGGCGAAACGTTGTGTCGATGCGGGAGTAAACGGTATGATGGTCAATTATCTGGCTGTTGGTCCCGAAGCCATGCGTGCGCTCGCTGAAGATCCGGCCATCAATGTGCCGATCCTGGCTCACATGGATCTGGCGGGTGCTTTCTACATGTCGCCCTACCAGGGGATTGCCTCGCCGATTATTTTAGGCAAGTTTCCTCGTCTGTGCGGTGCGGACTCAATCGTTCTGCCTTTCTCGATGGGTGGGAAGGCCATGTATATGCATGATCGTTTCATGAACACCGTGCGTAATTTGACCTATCCCATGGGTGACCTAAAGCCCACCATGCCGATGCCGTCCGGAGGCATTACACCGGCCAATGTGGCGGATATTGTCAATGCGGTAGGCAAAGACATTATGATCGGCTCCGGTGGAGGCATTCACGCCCATCCCCAGGGGCCAAGGGCTGGCGCTCGCGCGCTACGGCAGGCCATTGATGCGGCAGTAAAAGGCATCAAACTGGAAGAGTACGCCAAAGAGCATGAAGAGTTAGGTGTTGCTTTGGGTGTTTGGAGTAAGAAAACAGATTTCAAGATCTAAGAGATGTTTGCGGAAGTTAAATTGTTTTTCCCGTAGGGAACGGTTTGAACCACCCGTTCAGGTGGCGCGACTGTTCCCTACCTTTTTAAAGGAAGTTAAACGTTGAATTATTATCTGCATAACGATCCCAACCTGCCTGTGGCCTGGTCTCCCTGGTTTGCTCATGAGTATCTTGCGTACTTTTCCGTCCAGGCCATTGACAGCATGATGTTTTTGCCGCCGGTTCCCGTAAAACCAAATCCGGGTTACGGCGACAAGCTCTGGCCAGTCGGCCCCAAGCATATTGATGTTTACAAGGAAAGGTATCAGGAATGCCGCCAACTGGACCCCTTATGGTCTTTCGATTATAAAAAGCGCAATGGCGATTTTGCGCTTGAAGCACCTTCCGAAAAAACGATTGAACCATGGAAAGTACTGGTGATCTACAGCACGGAGCCGGATTTATATCTGGACCATGATCTGATCCTTCAAAAAAATCAGAAAGTCACAGGGGGGTCTCATGGCTGGCGGCACATGCAGTTCAAACTTTTCGGAACAACCTACGGCATCGCGCCACAATCTTTCCGCGTTCATAAAGACTTGGCGGAGCTTGCTTTTGAAAATAGCGACGACTACTGGGGCTGGCGCTATCTTTCCCGATGCGGCCATTATCTGTCGGATCTGGGTCACCCTTTTCATGTGAAGGCGGTGCCTGTTTCTTTTCTGATGAAGAAAATTGTTTCAAAGCATGAAATTTTTAAAATTGTTTCGGCCATGCATCAGAGTTATGAGGTCTATGTCGAACGACGCTTTCGTGAAGCATTTGAGCCATTCAAACAGGCCTTGTTGCAAGGCGCTCGTGAAGGACGGGGTGCACGAGAGGATATCCAGACCCGATTAACTCATTATATTAAACAAGCGAAAAAAAGGCACAATCCGATTTTTTATTATTTATTCGATACGTTCGGCCAAGAGCTACTTAGCGCTTTTGATCAGATGGACAGAAACAGTCAACTGGACTTGTCGATACAGACCAACCGCTGCTCCGCTGATGCGGCCAGAGTTATTTTTAAAGAGACTAATCTTTCCAAACTGGATTTTCTCGATAGAATTACGGGGGAAATTCTTTTTGATGTCGGCAGAATGCTGGGAATGCTATTCGCCGGGTATTCATCAAAATCATGAACGCAAATCGTTTCATGTCTTACGTGATGATCCTGCCGGCCTTGATCGCAGCGTTTATTTTTCCTTGGTTTAAAACCTGCCTGCCGTTGATGAAGACGGCTTCGATGCCGGAAGGCATATTGCTGGTTTCCTTAACCGTATTGTTGTCGCGGATATTTTTCCAATCGATCACAGTGATATCGGCGGCCAGGCCTTCTTTAAGAAAACCGCGGTCCTTGATGCCATAG
>JAKLES010000190.1 GCA_022711575.1 Deltaproteobacteria bacterium
TGCATGGCCTGCCGATTCTTATTAAAGATCAGTTTTTGACGGCCGGATTGCGCACGACCTGCGGATTTCCTGAACTTGCCGATTACATTCCTCAAGAAAATGCCGTGGCCGTGGACAGGCTGCTTGCCGCCGGTGCGATCATTGTCGGTAAAACCAACACGCCGATCGGCGCGAGTGACATTCAAACATACAACAAGATAGCGGGAACGACGAATAATCCATGGGACGTTGCTAAAACATCAGGAGGATCAACTGGAGGGGGAGCAGCAGCGCTGGCCGCGGGACTGGGATTTCTTGAACTCGGCGCGGATCTCGCAGGATCAATCCGCACGCCAAGCAACTTCTGTGGCGTCTGCGGACATAAGCCTTCGCTCCATCTGGTGCCTTTGCAGGGTTCGATTCCGCCACTGCCCACTTTAATTCCGCAGGCCCTGAACTTAGCCGGCCTGAACGATTTGGCCGTTGCCGGGCCACTCGCGCGCTCTGCTGCTGATTTGAAGCTGGAGCTGGAAATCATCGCCGGACCCGCTCCCGAAGATGCTTTATCTTGTAGATGGAAGCTGCCCAAAGCCCGCAAAGCAACACTCAAAGATTACAAAGTTGGCTATGTTACGGATGATCCCTTCTGCCCGGTTCATCCTGAAATCAAAACCATCATATCCAACACCGCCTTAGCTTTGCGCAGGAAAGGCGTGAAAGTAAAAGAAGGATGGCCTGAGGGAATGAAGCCCTCAGAAATATTTGACATTTACTTCAAGCTGATGGCCGCCTTTGTCTCTCAGTCGCCAACCTTTACGGATAAGGTGATTAACACACTGAAGATGTTGTTCGGCATGCCCTATGGGGACAATTATAGAAATTTTGTCGATGGGCTGACAATTTCACATAAGGATTGGTCAGCATTAGCCTTGCGCAGGCTGGCTTCCCGGTTGGCTTGGCAGAAATATTTCAAAACGTTTGACGCCTTTTTAATGCCCGCAAACTGCGTACCTGCTTTTGCTCACAATCATGATCGCAACATGTGGGGACGAATCATCGAATCGTCCGACAGCACCCGGTATTACGCAGAGACGTTTAAGTGGATATCCATCGCGACGCTGGCCGGCTTGCCGGTAACGGTGATCCCTGCGGGCAAGACAAAAGCCAATTTGCCAGTCGGCATTCAGATCATGGGACCCTATATGGAAGACGGCACGTCGCTGGATCTGGCCATGAAGATGGAAAACGTTCTGGGTGGTTTTACACCGCCGCCGGGATTTGAGCAATGAAGAGGTACAAGATGTACTGCCCAAAATGCAGAGCTGAATTTCGGGAAGGTTTTAGTCATTGCGCGGATTGCGGCGCTGATCTGGTCAATGGTCAACCGCCGGAGTCTGAAGATGCTTTGCGTTATGTGGAGATGGTGGAAGTTTTCTCCACATATAATCCCGGCGACATCGCGTTTATCAAGTCCGTGCTTGATGGCGAAGCGATCCATTATTATTTTCAGGGAGAGAACACCAACATGCTGGTTGCCACCGGAGCATACGCGCGTTTACTGGTTCAGGAAGATCAGGTGGAGCGTGCCAGAGAAATTCTTCAAGAGTTGGAATTGCTAGAAAAATAAATGGGACGGTCAACGACCATCCCATTTATTTTTATGCGCCGGCATGCGCCGGTTGCCGCGCTTTGTGTCGCTCTTTAACTTTTATCCTTTGATCGTGAACCTTGCCTTTATTTAATCTCCGCATGATAGCTTTGCAGTGATTTTGCCCTGCCATGACCTTGACGGAAAGCGGCAATGCCCTTGACTGCGGCTACCGCGGCGGCCACCGTGGTAATATAAGGGATCTTATATTTAATTGCCGCCTTGCGGATGTAAGAATCGTCGTATTTGCTGAGTCGGCCGGCCGGTGTGTTGATCACCAGTTGAATCTCGCCGTTTTTAATTGCGTCCACGATATTGGGACGTCCTTCATGCATCTTCAAAATCCGCTCAGAG
>JAKLES010000191.1 GCA_022711575.1 Deltaproteobacteria bacterium
TCATCACGACTGACCCGCGCGAAAAGCGATAGCGTAATCGACTGGAAAGGAGAAAATAAACCATGAACATTTCAGAGTGGCTGGATAAAAAAGAAGCACAGGGTGTGGATGTGTCCCATATTGTTTTGCCTGCTGACATGGCCGGTGAGGAAGAGCCGGAGGAAATAATTTACTTCAAGGAAATTCGGACGTGCAGTGTTTTATGCGCCGGTGATCATCCTTTTGCAATAGTCGAACGATACGGGCGCTGGTATCATTGCCGCGGACGGGAAAAAGAATCTGGCCCTCACACCACCAAACCGCAATGGTGGCTTTTCACCAAAGACAAAGACCTCGCTGTCAGAACAGCCCAGTTGCATATGGCGAAGGATAGCTGATTGCAGGGTCTCCTCTATGATTCAAAAACCGCTTGTGTAGAACAGACCCTTAAAACCTGACTCAAATCCGTCGAACCCTGGAAGATTTTTTGTATGCCGTCCATGATCAGGGGCTTCATCCCTTCTTCAATGGCAAGAAGCCTGAGTTCATCAGCCGGGGCCCTTCTTTTGATGGCTTTTTTCATGTTTTGCTTCCCGACCAATACTTCATGAATACCAATCCGGCCTCGATAGCCGGTTCCACTACATTGATCACATCCTTGTTTTTTCATGAGCTGAATTTCACGGGAATAAGGCGGCATGTTGTGTTTCTTAAAAAAAAGCTCGTCATAGTGATGGACTAATGTCGCGTATTCCTCTTCATCGGGACAGTACGGCTTCTTACAATGATCGCAGAGTCTTCTTGCCAGACGCTGTGCTACAATTAAGATCAGCGCATCAGAAAAATTAAAGGGATCCATGCCCATTTCAATGAGACGAACAATTGTTTCCGAAGCATTGTTCGTGTGAAGCGTACTTAATACGAGATGTCCTGTCAGCGAAGCTTCAATGGCTATTTTAGCAGTTTCCGAATCTCGCATCTCACCGATCATGATGACATCCGGATCTGAACGCAGGAAGGAGCGAAGCACTTCCGCAAAGTTGAGACCGATATCGCTCTTAATTTGAACCTGACGCAGACCGGCCTGGGTGATTTCCACGGGATCCTCGACCGTCCATATTTTCCTATCCGGCGTATTGAGTTCGGCAAGGGCGGCGTGAAGGGTAGTGGTTTTTCCTGAGCCTGTAGGTCCGACGCATAAAATGATGCCATAAGGTTGAGATAAGGCAGTTTGCAAAACTTTGAGGTTCGGAGGTGAAAAGCTCAATTGGTTCAAGAGAAAGGGTTTGGACGATGCCAGAATCCGCAGGACAGCATCTTCATTGTTTCCCGCAGTAGGGGTAGTTTCTACCCGATACTCAACTTTATCTTTTTCAAAATTGAGAAGGATCTTTCCACTCTGGGGCTTGCGGCGTTCGGTGATATCCAGATTGGCCATGATTTTAATCCGTGAAATAATGGCTTTTTTATAAAGAATGGGTATCTGGTGCACTAATCGACATAAGCCATCAATTCGATATCTTATCTGAACGGGCGCATTACCTATCCCGGGCTCAAAATGAATGTCGGAGGCTCCCTGAGAATAAGCATCGACGAGGATTTTATTTACGATGTTGACTATCTGTGAATCGGATTCACTAAATCCGGATTTCTCAAGATCTTCTTCCATTTCCTGATCTACGCTCAACTCGTCGATCAGTTCGCCCACGACAAATCCCTTCAGGGGATAATACTTCTCTATCGCATCGGCTATCTGCTTTGATGTGGCGGCCATCAATCCGATCCTGCGACCTGTTATGAACCGCAGCTGCTCTTCCATATTGTAGTCCGTCGGATCTGATGTCGCCACAATCAGACGATCGCCTTTATCCATAACCGGAAAAACCTGAAATTGCCGAACGATCTGAGACGATAAAACACCAATCGCTTTCATGTCCGGTACAATGTTTGAGAGATCCGTCATTTTAGTGCGGAACTTGTGGGCGAGAGCGGCAAGGAG
>JAKLES010000192.1 GCA_022711575.1 Deltaproteobacteria bacterium
GGTGAGATTGTGGAAACCGGCAGGGAAGTTAAGAATTGCAAAAACGGCGATCTGGTTGCTGTCCTTCCTGCTCTCAACTGTCATGCACGCGCTATCAAACCCATTTGCCGGAGCTGTGCCGCGGGATTAACGGCCAATTGCGAGAATTTCGCCGAAGGCACTTTTTCGCCGGGGATGTTCATCGGCATTTGTAAAGACATCAACGGCGGGTTTGCCGAGTATGTTGTGGCGCATCAAAGCCAAGTCTATCTTGTGCCCGCCGGTGTATCACCGGAATCAGCAGCCCTGGTGGAACCGCTGTCTGTGGGTTTGCAGGCTGTGCTGGACAATCGGCCGGATGACGCGGATAAGGTGCTGATTATCGGTGGCGGCGTTATCGGCGCCATGGTGGTGAAGTGCTTGCGGGCGTTGGATAGCGGCAGCGATATCACCGTTGTCGAACCTTCTGCTTTTGCAGTGGAGTATGTGAAGAAATGCGGCGCCAACCGGACCATCAGAGGCGGAATCATTGATGCGGCCATCGAAATTGCCGGCGGACGCGCCTATCAGCCATTGCTGGGAGAACGCGTTGTGATGGGCGGCTTTGACAAGGTTTACGATACGGTGGGTCATGCCGACACCTTGAATCTGGCCCTGCGTGTCACAGCAACAAACGGCAAACTTTCTGTCATTGGCATCGGCAAGGAAGTAAAGTTGGATCTAACGACTTTGTGGCTTAAACTCCAGAATGTCAAAGGTTGTTACGGTTACCGTTATAACAATATCGAAGGTGGTTGGAAGCATACTTTTGAAATGGCGCTTGATTTACTTTCATCTAAAAAAATACGGGTGGATGATATGCTTACCCACAAGTTCCCGCTGGAGCAATACCGGGAATTGATCGAAGTTAACTTAAAAAAAGGCGTCCACCGGGCTATGAAAACCGCTGTCAGCTTTGAATAGGATTTGAACTTGTTTATCATTTCTAATAACACACATACACGAGGACACAATCATGATCAACAAAGTAGTCGTAAAGTTTAAAGACGGCACCGCTTTAAAGGGGCAAATGAGTGATTTTTTTCCGAACAAAACTTCTTTTCATATGGAACAACCTGAAGGCGGTCGAGTTGAGATTCAGACGGAGACCCTTAAGGCGATTTTTTTCGTTAAAGATATGGCTGGTGACAAAGATCACAAAAAAACTTACGATGATAAGCTGGCAGGCGGAGGCCGAAAAATACAAGTGAAGTTTTTGGATGGTGAAACGATAGTGGGTTATACGATGGGGTATTCACCGGATCGTGCGGGCTTTTTTCTGCTTCCAGCTGATTCCAAGGGAAACAATGAAAGAATATTCGTGGTGAAATCGGCTACTGAAAAAGTTGAAATGATGCAGATGTAAATGACGGGTCAAACGAAACCCGTCAACCATCCATTTCCTTTAACACAGGTAGCCTGGCATCTCAGATCACCCTCAGGACCGGCAGTTCAAAAACGGCGAACCCCTTGCCTCCGAGTTTTTCAAAAAGGGCCCTCAATGATGCAAAGACAGATTCCTGGGTTTCGTCGTCGGCCACGATGGCCACAGCGTTATTGAATCCCGGCCACACGGAATCATCGAGCTTGGGTTCTGATCTTTTTCCCTTGCCCAACACCCTGTCCCATTTGGTGTAGCCGGCCAGGGGGAGCCTGCCGAGCATTTCCATGACCTCATCATCAAAGTCCACGTCATAAACGAGTATGAGCATCTTCATGCGCGCCTTCCTTCCTTTCTCTTCTCGAACATGTAGAAAATGGTCGGTATGAGAACCAGGGTTATCAGGGTGGATACGGTCAGGCCGGAAATCATGGTAATGGCCAGGGGGTTCCAGAACTCAGCGCCCTGTCCCCTGGAAAGTGCCATAGGCACCATGCCAAAGATGGTGGTCAGGGTGGTCATTATGATGGGTCTGAGACGGTGAGAACCAGCCTTTGTCACCGCATC
>JAKLES010000193.1 GCA_022711575.1 Deltaproteobacteria bacterium
ATTCTCAATTCACCGTATGAATACCCCTTACGCCACTGGGAACTCGATGCACAAGGCCAGCCGACGCAACAGATTATAGAGAAACGCCGTCGCGCCGAATATATTACGCCGATTCCCAAACCGAAAAAACGAAAAAGCGCAGCCGCACAACAGGATATTATCTTTGATGAAGGCAAGGGACTTTCTTCGCAAAAACGGCAGTATGATTCTACGCTGGTTATACAGCCTTGGTTTGGAATTGCCTTATTGCTACGGCTCAGAAACACGCACTTATCTTCCCGACTTTATCGTGCAGATTGATAATGGCCACGGCGAAAAAGACCTCCTCAATCTCATTGTGGAAATAAAAAGTTTACGCCGCGAGGATGCAAAAGGCAAGAAATCAACTATGGAGACTTACTGGATACCCGGTGTGAACAACAATGGACAGTTTGGGCGTTGGGCCTTTGCCGAATTTACGGAAGTCTATCAAATTGAGTCCGACTTCAAGGCGAAAGTCGAAAAAGAGTTCGATAATATGATTGGGAGAGTAATTGCAGCCCGTCATCAAAGGAACAATCAATGATTCAGCGTATTAAGTATCAAGATGGTCACGATATTACCCCTGAACAGGTCAACTTAATGATCCGTGAAGGCGAGGGGCTTGCCATAGAATTTAAGGAGCATTACACCTCGCGGATCGACGAAGACATCGTGGCCTTTTCCAATGCCAAAGGCGGTATAGTGATCCTTGGTGTGCGGGATGATGGAAGGATTGTGGGAGAACCTCTGACCAATGAACTGAAAGCAAAAATCAACAGCCTAACGCGAAACTGCAAACCGTCGATTGCTGTTGAGATCAGGCAGGTCGGCAAGGTTTCCGTAATTATTGTACCGGAAGGAACGGAGAAGCCTTATTCATGTAGTTCCGGTTATTATCGGCGTCTGGACGCCACAACACAGAAAATGAGCCATGATGAACTACGCATGATGTTCGCCGAAAACGAACCGATGCCTTTTGAAGAAAAGACGGTCCGAAAATTTTCTTTCGAAGATGTTTCAAAAGCAAAGATTCGTGATTTTGTCAAAGAAGCGGGCATTCGCATCGGCGCAACCGGTATGCCCGAATTCTTGCGGAGTCTTCGCGTAGCAGATGCCAAGGGCGTAAAAAACGCCGGCATTCTTTTCTTTGCCAAAGACGTTTATGGTTACCTTCATCAGGCCCAAATGACACTTTTGGCGTTTAAAGGTACGGACAGAGTTCATATTTACGACCGCCACGATGTTCGGGATGATCTGCTGACGCAATTCAACGAAGCTGTTATTTTTCTGAAAAAGCACCTGAACGTCAGAAGCGTGATTCGGGGCGTCAATCGGGAGGACATCTATGAAATTCCGCTCGAAGTCTTACGCGAAGCTTTGGTAAATGCTCTGATGCACCGCGACTACAGTATTACCGGCACGCAGCTCAGTGTGGAAGTTTATGATAACCGGGTGGAAATTGCCAATCCCGGTGGTCTGCTCAAAGGGCTTTCCATAAAGGATCTTGGCAAAGTATCGATTCGTCGCAACGAACTCATCTCAGATATTTTCTTCCGTCTGCACAAGGTCGAACGTCTCGGCATGGGCATCCGGAAAATGAAAGAAACCATGGCGGCGGCTGGCCTTCGCGAACCGGTCTTCATTCCGGATGGGTTCTTTCGGGCAACTTTTTATCGTTCTCCTGCGTTTACCTTGAAAAAAGATATTGGCAAGCAGTCCACAAAGGGGTTGGCGGAAAGTCCACGAAGGTTGGTAGAAAGGTTGGTAGAAGGGTTGGCGGAAAATCAGAAAAAAATATTGATAATGGCGGCACAAAATCCTTATGTTTCCAAGAGTATCATGTCAAATGAGCTTGGCATCAGCACCACTGCAATTGATAAGAATCTAACCGTGTTAAAAAAAAGAGGCCTTCTCCGGCGCATCGGCCC
>JAKLES010000194.1 GCA_022711575.1 Deltaproteobacteria bacterium
AAAGACTTCTATGATTGGCACGAATAGGGGGATTATAAATGATTCTACTTGCAATAGACCCAGGCAGTGAGCAATCGGCGTTTGTCTTGTACGACACAGAAACCAAAGACATTATTGATAAGCGCATTTTAGATAACGGCCTTTTAATGGGCTATATGGGCGACGTTGATTTTGATGAACTGGTTATTGAAATGATCGCCTGTTATGGGATGCCAGTTGGTAAGACGGTATTCGAGACCTGTGTTTGGATAGGCCGCCTGATCGAAGCCGCAAAGAGACCATACCACTTCATCTACCGCAAAGATGAAAAAATGTTCCTGTGTAATTCCATGAAGGCCAAAGACAGCAACATCCGGCAAGCACTCATTGACCTGCTAGGGAAAGAGAAAACAAAGGGCTGTTCAAAGGACATCTGGGCGGCTTTGGCGGTGGCGGTTACTTATGAAGGTAAATTCATGATGTAACAAGAAGTAACAACGGAGTAACAAAATGGTCACAAGATGTAACAGAAGTAACAGGATTTTGGAACGATGTAACAGCCCTATAAGGTACTTATTAGTATTTATATGTATTTAGTAACAAGATGTAACAACAAGTAACAAGTGTAACAAGATTGGGGAAATATGAATACAGATAATAAAATTAAAATTGATACCTGTCTTGAATACCTCATAAAATCCGATGCACCTCCTGAGTTTGTTGTTGAAATGATTAAGAAATTGTATGACCATGATAAGATTGACTATACCCATGAAGATGTCATTGAGAGCGTCTATTCGGCCTTTGAATTATACAAAAAGGGAACGCATGATGGTCGCCTAAACCTTCAAGCAGAGGTCATGGAGTTTGTTACTTCTGTTACACCAATGGGGCAAAATGTTACAACTTCGTTACTAGATTGTTACAACGCCCTCAACTTAAAAACCAAAAACGAGAAGACAGCCTGCCGGATGGCAATTAAAAGAATCGTCCAAATGGGTATTCTTGAACCATGCGGTAATCGGTCGGGGGTATATCGCAAGGTTGATAAAAAGGTTGACCTGATCGACTTCCTGAACGCCAAAGGGGAAATGTTAGACCTTAAATGGCCTTTTGGGATCGAAAAGCTATGTGGAATCATGCCAAAGAATATCGTTGTGGTCACTGGCTCACCGGACACCGGGAAGACAGCCTTCCTTTTAGATTTTATCAGACGCAACATGATGCGCTATCCCGTGAACTACTTTTCATCGGAAATGGGTGCGTTGGAGCTGAAAAGCCGACTAGAGAAATTCCCTCAACTTCCCCTCCAGGGTTGGAATTTTAAACCAATGGAGAGGTCAAGCAACTTTGCTGATGTTATCCAACCTAATGAAATTAACGTCATAGACTTCCTTGAAATCCACCAGGACTTTTACATGATAGGCCAGTGGATTAAAGATATATTCGATAAACTAGACAAGGGAATTGCAGTCATAGCTATCCAAAAGAACACCGGAAAGGGTGTTGATATAGCCAGGGGCGGTGTCGGTAGTCTGGAAAAGCCACGGCTCTATATTTCACTTTCCAACAATCCGCACGTTTTGAAAATCGTCAAAGCTAAGAACTGGGTCAATGACATGATTAACCCTAATGGGTTGTCTATCCGCTATAAAATTGTCGGCGGTTGCCAATTCAAGAAAGAGAAAGATGCAATGGGGGTTGAATATGACTGGGAAAAGGAAACCGAGGGAGAAACGCCTCAAAAGTTTATGGGCCGGGGTGTTTAATGGCAAGCGGTACATTCATCAACTTTATTGTTATGCGTATTCAAAAGCACAGGCGAGGGTTTTGTTCTGCCGAATGATAGCCAAAAGAACGGGTGCGCCGAATTGGAGCGTCCTTCAATACTTTAACGGGGAAAAGGACAATTTTTCAATAACACTAGAAAGGGAGTGGAGAGAAGATGAATGACGAGATT
>JAKLES010000195.1 GCA_022711575.1 Deltaproteobacteria bacterium
CAGGCAGTTCAGGCACAAGTGGAAGTTCAGGCACCTCAGCTCCAGCGGGCACTTCAGGGACGAGCGGATCGTCTGGCACGTCGGGAACATCGCCCACCATCGCATCTGTTGTCAGCGACACGGCTTACGGCGCTTCATGGGATGGAGTGACTGATGTGGCTCCGTCAAAGAATGCTGTTTATGATCAGATGGAGTTGAGGGCGCCGAAAGCAAGTCCATTCTTTACAGGACTTATGACAGAAACATCGGTTGCTGCTGAAGAATCCGCTCCCTTGGGCGCAGAACTGCTTTCTGCTTCCGGCTGGACTTCTACGGACTGGACAGGCGACTTTGCAAGCGGTTGGGATCATACGACAGGGAATACGACTGCTTTGTTGAACAGTCTTGCAGCGGTGACAAATAATTACTACCAGATTACCTATACTGTCACAGGTAGAACGGCAGGGACATTTACTATTACCTTTGGCGGGCAGACTTCTGCGGCTATTAGTGCCACAGGAGCATGGGGGCCGAGAGCAACTTCTACGGGAAGTCTGTCCTTTACTCCGACAAGTGACTTTGATGGCACGATAGTCATTTCTATTAAGCAGATCACGGGAGCTTATAACCCTGTTTATAAGATAGTAAATTCCGCCGATTCATCTTCTTTTGAAATACGCAGCACGACAAATGCGCTGTACAATACGTTTATAGGGATTGATGGAGGAAGACTAAACACAACAGGAGGCTTTAATACTGGTATTGGTACTTATGCCTTGGCTGGCAACACGACTGGCTATCAAAATACAGCCATCGGTCACGGAGCATTAAACTCCAACACGACTGGATCTGGTAATACTGCTATTGGTTATTATGTCTTAACATCTAATACGACTGGTATCTATAACATGGCACTTGGTCGTCAGGCATTATTTATGAACACAACAGGTTCGTACAATACAGCCTACGGCGTTTACACATTATTATCGAACACAACAGGCATTGGCAACACAGCGCTTGGGCTTTACCCATTGTTCAGTAATACAACAGGAAGTTATAATATAGGCATTGGTCAGTCAGCGGGGCGTTATACGAAAGCCTCTGCCGCCAACGAGACTTCAACTTATTCGATCTATATCGGCTTTGAAACTCGTTCGAGCGCAAGCGGTGCTACTAACGAAATAGTCATCGGTAATTCTGTAGATGGAAATGGAAATAACACAGTAACCCTCGGCAATACCAGCGTAACCGGCTGGTATATGGGAGCAACCAAATTAATAGGTGTGCAGGGTGCGGCAGTAGCTGACGCAACAGGAGCAGGTGACGTAGTAGCGCAGTTAAACACTCTACTCGCAAGACTGCGAACTCATGGATTGATCGCAAGTTAAAGGAGAAATAAAATGGCTAATGAACAGGCGTGGACAGACAGAAGACTATTACTAGAACTCTATTACACGGTAAGACAGCATCTTAATTCAGTTGTAAGGCTGAACGATCAGATACAGTCTGTCAAAACGGCTGTCCTCGCCGATCCATTACGGACAGCAGAGTTTCAAAAACTGATGCTGGAAGACCCTAATCTTACCACACAGCAGGTGTTGGATACGATAGCAGAGATCAAAGTAATGGCTGACTATGTAAAGACAACACAATTTTATGAAGTACCGCCGGAGGAGAACTTAAATGAATGAACCTGAACCGACAATGCTGGACTTGAAGATACTCTTAATGCAGGAGCGTATCGCAAGGATCGAGGCGCAAAGTGTCCTGATGCAAAATGACTATCAAGCGGCCAAAGTAGAATTGGAAAAACTCTTGAAAGAGAAAGAGGAAGCGAAATGAGCAATGGCGAACGCAGACAGCACAGTTGTGAAATGTACGAAGTTATCCATCGCATAGAAGATAAGGTGGATAAGATTGCTGAACGGCAGGTAGAATATATCGGAAAGACTGAAAAGC
>JAKLES010000196.1 GCA_022711575.1 Deltaproteobacteria bacterium
TCGGCCCTGTCCTTGGGGCCGGTGAGAATCATTTCATTATAGGCATCAATGCTTTTGACGCCGAGCGCACTGATGATCTTGTAGCGCCTTTCCATTTCTTCCACCGTCCAGCGCAGTACCTGCGAGGCCTTCTTGGGATCGACGACGACCGGATGCATCAGATGCGGTATGCCTTCATAAGAAGACAACTCCAGCCGCTTCGGATCAACCATCAGGAATTTGACGTCGTCCGGTTGCGCCTTGAACAGGATGCTGCAAATCATAGCGTTGAGGGCGACGCTCTTGCCGGAGCCGGTGGTTCCGGCAATCAGCAAATGTGGCATTTTCGCAAGATCGGCGATCACCGGAGAACCTACGAAATCCACGCCCAGAGCGATGGACAAACGGTGGGAGGACTTTAAGAACGCATCATTGTCCAGCACATCCTTCAAAAAGACGGGCTCTCTTTTCAGATTGGGGATTTCAATACCGATCACGGATTTGCCGGGAATCGGCGCAAGAATGCGGATGCTGGGCGCCATGAGCGCCAGGGCCAGATCGTCGGCCAGATTGGTGATGCGGTTGATCTTGACACCTGCGGCCGGCTCCAGTTCATACATGGTGATCACCGGACCAGGCATGACCTCCGCCACGCGCCCCTCCACGCCGAAATCTGCGAGCTTCTTTTCCAGGATGCGCGAGTTGGTGATCAGATAATCACGCTTGACGCGCGTGTCCTTCTGCGGAGCTTCTTCCAGCAGTGTAAATGGCGGCAGTTGAAATTTGCCGTCGGATTTTAGTTTGTTGAAATCGAAATGTGTCTGTTCGACTTTTTTCGGCTTTACTTTTTTGGGCGTCGGTCCGACTTCTTCGATGACAGGTGGCGGATTATTTTCAATTTTGAGCCGGGTAAAAAAACTGGAAAAAACAGAAAAAATCCGGTCTTTGATTGTTTTTAAAAATCCGCCGGCTGATTGTGAGAATCTTTCCGTAACCGATACGAGAGAAAATTCCATGATAAAGAAGAGCGAGACAACAAATATAAAAATCAGGATAATGTAGGTGCCTGCCGGATTAAAATAGCCAAGCAGGAATCGGACAATGCCCTTGCCGATCAATCCCCCTGCTTCAAGTGTTTCTCCGTAAAAGGTAACACCTCCTTTGACCAAAGACCCAAGCAATCCGGCACACGCCAGTGCAAAAAAGGAAAAGCCGAGGACGCGTGGGGTGCTGACCATAAAGGCCGGACGCAAAAAGTATTGAAACGCGCAGGCCAGGAGGGCCAAAGGCAGAAGAAAAGAGGCGATGCCGATCAGGCGGATAATGGCATCGGCCGTATAGGAGCCAAACTTGCCCGTAAGGTTGTGCGTCGATGGTCCGTCCGCCATAAAGCGCGTAAAAGAAGGGTCATGCGGTGAATAGGAAAAAAGACAAAGCAAAAGAAAAACGGCCAGGGCCAGGCAGACGACACCCCTAATCTCTCTGGTTCTATTGCGATGATCCGTGGGGTTTTCTTTCATTAGAACGCCGTCTTCATTTCTGGCTGGACATCTCTGATGCTTGCTGCACCGGCAGCCCGATAATCGTCATAATTTTCAATAATAATCTGCCGGACTTTATCAATCAGTTCCTGCCTATTTTCCAATGTGTAATTCTTTACGTCAATCGGTTTAGCAATGACCAGCTTTATTTTTCCCGGTTTGACCTTCAGCGATCCCTTTGGCATAATGTCACCGCTGCCGATGATGCTGATCGGGACAATGGATACACCGGATTGAATGGCCAGGTAAAAGGTTCCCTGCTTGAAGGCTTTGATTTCGCCGTCACGACTGCGAGTGCCTTCTGGAAAGGTCATCACGGACTTTCCTTCACGGATGCGCAGCGCTGCCTGATCCAAACTCAGCAAGGCTTTTTCGTGATTTTG
>JAKLES010000197.1 GCA_022711575.1 Deltaproteobacteria bacterium
ATACATACCGGAAGATTATTTTGATGTTGGTTTCCGCTTTTCGTGTTCTTTCTCATCGTTGCAATGAACCGGCGGAAGTGCCTTCAGGTCCTCGCGCAATCCTTTCAATGATTCCGCCAGCGCCGGCACGATTGCATCTCGGAACACGTATTCAGGAATTGTCGCATGACATCCTTGGTCGCGTCCGTTCCCGTCTGCCCGTTGTATGAATAATCTGAATGACTTACATCCATCCTTCGTGCGGAACCGAACGCCATGAAGTACCCTTTCAATGTGCTCAATCTGATTTTTGAGCGCCTTAGCCACGGCATAGTAGGCTTCGAGTTTTTTGTAGTCTTCAACGTTCATCGTCCATCCCTCCTAAAATTCTCCCGCTGTTAAATCGGGAGGCTGTTTTTTCACCTTCCCGTTATATTCTATTAAATTTGCCTCGAATCCTTCTGGAGTTTCCATGTAAGCCCAATTATATTCATCTTCAAACTTGACGACAAGTCCGTAGCTTTCAATTAATTTTCTTATCTTTTCCTGTAATTCAAGGATGTTGTATTTGTTGTTAAAATATGCTCTTTTTGACTCCCTGTACCCATCGAACCACGCTCGGTTTTTTGCCCATTCTATTTCCCATTCTTCGTGTGTGGCGAATTTAGAAGATGGCTTTTGGCAAAATGGGTTGTTAGGCTCTTCGAATATCCCCTTTTTAAGGTTCTCTTCCCAGTCCCTTGTCCCTCGTAAATACCCTTCCTCTTTGTCACTTCTCATAACAACCTCTTTTTAATTTCCTTGGCGTTCCCGGACAGGTCATCTCCCGGTCCGATGTTGGCGCCGGGGATATTGCAGTACTTGCATGCTGGTACAGACTGCTGATGCTTCCGCCGGCCGGACAGCTGCATAAGCCTTAGACTCTTCATCTGCCGGCCATCCCAGATCTTTTTCAATGTTGTGTGCAGAATATTGGTATCGATGAACGGGGACTCGTAACTGCAGCAAGGGGTGACGTCCCCCCAGGCGTTGACGTCCATCATGTAGAACGGCTGCGGACAGATAATGACCGGTTCATGGTCGACCCTGTAGCGGCTGGTTGTCGTATCTTCTGCAGGTTCGAATACCGGCTTAATGAGTTCAATGTACGCGCGGTCAGTGATCGGATCAAAGGTGGTATGAAACAACCGCTCGTCTTTCTCAGTGATATTGACATCGGCAAATTTCACGACCAGCTCGCAGCTGCCTTTGATCTTATACAGCCTGGCGATGAAATTAATAAGGCTTTCGAAGTCGACATTCTGTCCGGTGACTTCACGGTACCGGTCGGTTGTCAGACCCTGCAGGGAGATCCGCAGACTGTCCAGGCCCACATTCACCAGTTTCTCGAATGTCTTGGGCGTCAGCAGCAGTCCGTTCGTGACAACCGCTATGTTCTTCGCAATCTGTTTTTCCTTGGCGAATTTGACCATCTTCGACAGGTACGGATTGATCAGGGGCTCGCCCCAGCCGCAGAAGTTGAATTGCTTGACCGGCTCCTTAAATTCCTTGATCTGAGCGCATAATGTAACAAACGTTACATAATTCATAGTCAGCCGTCCAGGATGCTTCTTCTTGATCTTCTGTCCGTGGATGCAGTAATTGCACTTCAGGTTGCAGACAGACGACGGCTCGCACTGGATCAGCAGCGGGGATGGCAGGGGGACGGCGTCGGCCAGTTTGATGCGGTCTTCGAATCCGCGGGGATAATGCTTATTGTCTGCCATTATACCTTCTCCAGTTTTACAGGATTCCGCTCGACCTTCAGCTGCGTATCCATCATCTCCGTGAAGACCTCATTCCATTCCTTAACCATTCTCTTAATGTCGTACATTTCAACAGCAGCCTGCCGGGCGTTGTCGCCCATCCATTTGCGCAGTA
>JAKLES010000198.1 GCA_022711575.1 Deltaproteobacteria bacterium
AGGCCAGAAGTCTGCCGGGTAGCAAATCACGTCCGGTAACGATCTTAGAAATCCAGATACCGATTCTCAGATAAAGCGGGATATTCTTCGGCGGATTAATAAAGGCTTGCATAATGAATTCCTCAAATAATAACTTTTTATAATACAAATTATGTCGTGTCCCGTGTTATTCCCACAGATAAGGCAAATCCGGTGGTTCGGTCCAACCATATTGCCCGTAAAACACGCCATCTTTGCGCAGCAAGTTGGGGAACGATGGGCAGCGTGGAAGTTCTCACGGCCAAACCACGGCGGATAGGAAATCTTGCCGGTTATTTTCATTTTCTCCATCCTGTTTTGATAGCCGCGCTGAATCCATTCATCAATGCAGAGATTGTGATAGAACTTTAAGGCATTAACATGGTTTCGCCACATCTTCGTAACCGGGTGATGGCGCCAGCCACTGTCATACTTGATGGCACGAAGTATTTGATAGGCTTCCACCCGTTGCTTGCCCAGACGCCGATAATCAAGTGTTTGAAGCGACTTTTTAAAATCAGGGTAGGGGAGGAAAGTCTGCATACGCTCAAATAACAATTATCTCATCACCAACGGAAATCATACCTTCCGACAAAACGCGGACGAAAATACCCTCCTTTGGCATGACGCAATCGCCGACGGCATGATAGATTGCGCAAGGTGCAAGACAGATTTTACCGATTTGTGTGACTTCCAGCAAGACATCCTTGCCGACCTTTAATTTTGTTCCGAGCGTCAACGTAAAGAGCTCGATGCCTTCTGTTGTCAGATTTTCGGCAAAGTCACCGTAATGAACGTTTAATCCCTTCTGACGGATTTTTTCAATACTTTCCGAAGCCAGCAGACTGATCTGGCGAATGGCCATGCCGACATGAGCGTCGTTTTCCAATCCCTTTTGAATCAGGGCGCGGCAGGCACCGATGTTGTGCTTTTTTTCACCCTTTTTCTTACTAATGTTAACAGACAGTATTGTGGCCATCATGATATCCTGATCGCAACGGCTTCAATTTCCAGCGGTGCATCTTTGGGAAGAGCCGCAACTCCCACTGTCGAGCGCGCAGGCGGTTCAGTGGGGAAAAAACCGGCATAAATTTCATTAACGGCGGTGAAGTCGCTCATGTTTTTGAAAAAAATAGTCGTCTTGACAATATTTTTCAGGGACAAGCCGTTTTCTTCAAGAAGGGTCTGGAGATTCATTAAAACCTGGCAGGTGGCCGGTTGAATATCCATAACGATTTCGCCCGACGCCGGGTTTATCGGCAATTGCCCTGATATAAAAATAAAACCACCCGCCTCAACGGCTACTGAGTATGGCCCGGCGACCGATAATTTGTCCGAACTGATTATTTTCTTTTCCATGTATCTCTCATGCCTCATTTTGTAATAACAAAGATGGCGTTTTGCGCCATTAAATTAGGCAGAAAAGAAATCCTGCCTCTTTTGCCGAGATAATATTGCTGTTCAATAGAAATGTTTTTCTTTGCGCAGTAGTCGATAAAGTCGCGAATCGTCAGGAAGCGGATGTTGGGCGTTTCGAACCAGTAATACGGCAGTGCTTCATTGATCGGTGTTTTGCCGGAGAGAAGCAGGGTCAAGCGAGCCGAAAGATGCGCAAAATTGGGAAAGCCGACGATGACCTTTCGCCCCAGGCGGAGTGATTCCGAAATGACATAGTCCGCCTTTTTGATTTCCTGCATGATCTGATTGAGAATGACATAATCAAAAGACTGGTCTGGATAATCCACCAGGCCGCTCTCAATGTCGCCCTGCAAAACCGTCAGACCGCTTTCCACACAGGCGTGCATCTGCTCTTCATCCAGTTCGATGCCCTGCACCCGTGCACTTTTATATTGTCTTAAAAGGGAAAGCAGTTCACC
>JAKLES010000199.1 GCA_022711575.1 Deltaproteobacteria bacterium
GCCTTTACATTAATGGATTCGGCTTGCTTTTTCAAGTCACTGATGCGCTGAGACAGCTTGGATAAATCAGAAGCATTCAAGGTTTTCATCTTTGTGGTAATTGACATTACAGCACCGTATCAATATCTTGCAAGGTTCGTCTTAAAGTGTCGGCTTGTTGCGAGAGGCCCGACAAGCTAGAACTCGCCAAGGCTCCCATTTGCTCACTGATACTCTTCGTCAAAGCCAAGGTTTCCCTCATCGAATAATTAAGACGAACTTGCGATTCGGCTTGCGCGTCTTTCGCGCGAGCCAAGGATAACTCAAACTCAATCTGTTGTTGAATGGTTTGGATATTCTCTTGTGCAAGGAGTACGGATTGATCCGCTTTCTTCTTGGCTTCCGCTAGCTCGGCCTGAGTCTGTTGATTAAGCAATAACAACTCGGCTTGATAAGTGTCATTGATCGAACGCAGGGCCAAGGTTTGTTCAGCTTGGAGCAACTGACGCTTTGCCTCATGCTCTTTCGACAAGACGGCAATCTTTTCTTCCGACTCTCTGTTCAGTTCAGCTATCGTGTCGCTTAATTGCTGTTGAGTCGCTACTTTATTCAGCGCATACTCTTCGGCTAATTGCGCCAAGCGTAATTGCGATTGACTATTTAGATTACTCTGAGCCTCTTTTAATTCTTCGGCCAATAAGTGTTTTTTAACGAGTGACTCTTCTTGAAGGGCTTGTAATCGCTGTGTCTTCTCAGCAGCAATCTCCGCTTTGCGATCCGCAGCTTCTTGTTCCAAAATAACACGACGATCTGCCGCTTCTTGTTCTAAAGCGACTCTCTTCTCTTCGGCCTTTTGTTCTAACGCGACACGCTCTTCTTTAGCTAATCGTTCAGCTTCAATCCGTTTCTCTTCGGCTAACTGCGCTAATTCAATCCGCTCCAGCTCGTATTCTTCTTGAAGAAGCTGTTTTTTATACGCCAAGTCCTCAATCAGATTTGATTCTTTTACAGCCGCATCTTGTCGATCTTCGGCAATCTTGAGTTCACTTTCCTCTACAGTCCTCCGTTTCTTTTCGGAAAACTCTTCTTGAATCGACTTGATTTTATCGTTCAGTTCTTCCTGATTAATTCGCTGATTGTCCTTACGAGCGGATTCAGCAGCATCCTTCCTTAGTTTATCAATCTTATCCGCACGATCTTTCTCTAACGACAGTAGTTCGGCTTGCGTATCTCTTTGTTGATCGGCAATCGAACGATCAAGGTCTCTATATAGTTCTTCAATATTTCTGGCATTATCTCGATCCGAAGTAAAGAAGTCACGATCCAATTCCTTGGCAGCATCTTCCATCGAACTGACCAGATTTTTCGAGATGTCTTCTAAGTCTTTCGCCAAATCATTGGTTAAATCATTCAGGTCTTGAGTTAAGTCTTTGGTGACTCCTAATAAGTCTTTCGACAAGTCTTCGGTTACACCCACCAAGTCTTTTGATAAATTATCCGTAACATCATTTAACTCTTCGGCAATATCTTGATTAATCTCATTAATGCTATTCGCAGAATCTTCATAGAGCCTCTTGACACTATTCGCAGATTCTTGGTTAACAGATTCCAAAGATTGAGTGAGATCGGCTTGCTCATTAAGAACCGAAGATTGATAATCCTTCTCAAGAGCAGTTAAGGATTGTTGATGATCATCGCGTAACGACTGAATCTCGTTATTCGTGGCTTGCTCTTGATCTTTCCGCGCTTGTCCATACTCAGCATCCGCGTTTTTTTGATCTAACTTGTTCTGCTGAATCTTGGCGAGACGGTCGGCATTGGCTTGTTCGTGGAGTTGATCGATAGATTTTAAATGATCGGCTTCGATATCTAACCGTTCCTGCGCCGCTGCATCGATGATGTCGGTGAGTTGTTG
>JAKLES010000002.1 GCA_022711575.1 Deltaproteobacteria bacterium
CTAGCATTTCCTGCAGTTATGGAAACGACAGTAAATGAATTGAATAGCCACATATCCTTGGTGCCATCTATTGTCTGGGACAAGAACGATGACGCCGAACTGGCTTTGCCAACTCCTGATTCTATTGTCCACCCAGTTCCCTTCGTCCATCCCGTATCCGAATCAAATCCACCATTCGTTATCAACTCTGGCCCAAGCGTCGGCTCATTCACCAGCACGCCACCCGACACGCGCCATGTGCCGTTGTGCTTGAAGATGCTTGGGAGTCCATCAGCAAAGTTCCAAGTGCGGAAAGGATTAACAGCAGAACCACTCAGCACGCGGTAGCGCACAGGAGGCACAGCAAATGCGCTAGGAACAAGTAATCCTGTTGCAGCGCACTTGAGAAAAAATCGGCGGTTCATGTTAATCTTGGAGAATTGTCCAAGAAATTCTTGAAGGATTGCTGTTTGTAATTGCTGTTTTACTTACTGGATAAATATACAAAGTTGTAGCAAGTGGAGTAAAACCAATACCAAGTCCGGTTTTTGTGGCAATCCAATTAGTTCCTATTTGAACAAAATCTCCAGTTGTGAATTGAACAACACCGGCGATTTTTGTCAAGTCAGATTGAACTAAATTTGCAGCAGCATTTGTAGTTGGCCAAGTTATTGTATCTACACAGACAAGTAGATTTATATCTGGCTTCACACTTGGATCAGCAAGAGTTCCACCATGAGTCCAAGTGAGTGTTTGTAAAATTGCACTTCCTCCAGTAGTTCTGGAAGCATTAGAAATAGAGATTGCCGTAGCTAAAACATCATTTGCCGCAACTCCAGTCGCAGTAGTGTCAACATAAACAATCTGCTCGCCAATCTGAGTGAACCCACCAACATTTGTCTGAGTATTAACCGCAGCATTTATGGTATTAGTAACATTTACATCTGTAAAAATCGTATTTGTAACTGTTCCAGTAAAAGTCACATTAGTCCCAACATCCACAAGAAGTCTTCCATCTTTATAATTAGGCGTTGTTGGATATAGTGGTTGGGAATAAACAAAAAGAGGAAAAAGAAGAAGAAGAAATAACTTTTTCATAAATAAAAAAGAGGGAGCAGGTTTTTAGCCCACTCCCTCCCAGGGGAAGAACCTACCGCCGTCGATAGTTAATTGTAATAGTTGCGTTAGTATTAGCAGTTGCTAATACTCCTCTCAAAGCCTCCAGTCCATCAGTGTATGTGTAAGTCTGAGTTGTTCCAGCAGGAACAGTGGTTGTCAACAATGTTGGATAAAGGTTTGTGGAAGCTGCAACAGTTGCAGTAGTGTTAGTAACCATCAAGAAGCTATTTGTTTGATAAGCTCCAAAATAGTTTGTCCACCTAACTTTGTTTGTAATAACACTAGAAGTTGTGTTATTAGTGTAAGCACTGAGTGTATAAGTCAAGCTATTAGTTGGCGCATCATACAATGTGATGTTTGCAGCATCAGTTGTAGTATTATTTGCCAGCGTAATAGAAGAAATAGACAAGTAGCCAGTAATTACAGCGTTTGTATTACTGTTAGTGAAGACAGTAGAAACTGTTGCACCCTGAGCAGCAAAACTAGCTGTGAGGAAAAGTCCCAGAAAAATCTTTTTCATATTCTTAGTTTCCTTTCTTAAAGATTAAATCTCAGGACGTGCCCGACGATAGAAGATAGGAATGCAATTCCGAGGTTGCCCAGGAAGACACCCACAAGTAACGCTTGCAATAAGTTGAAGCAAACGTCCATACTTGTTAGTATCCACATGAGTAACATTCCCACCAGAAGTTGTAACCCTAAGAACTTGGTCAGTAATATAAACCTCACCGTTCCAATTCATAGAATAGAACTTCTTTTGATCAATTGCTTTAGAGCTAAACTCCTTCGGAGGAGCACCAACAGCAATAGACTTGTAAGCATCTGCTCCCATAAGCCAAGCAACACCAAATGGAGCTTTAGTAAGAGATGCGTAGTCAGGATTAACAATCACCTGTCGTCCACGTCCCTCAGCAGTTTCATCAAGAACAATCTGAGGATTGTAGATTGTCCCATCTGCTCCAAAACGAATTGCACCTTTTTCAAGTTTGCAAGTAATCTTGGACCACAAACTACCTCGGAAACCATTAAACAACAGATCGAGATTTACAGACTTCAGATCATGTGCTGTTTGGTCATAGCGGAACATGCTATAAGCTTCGCTATCGCACAGCAACACAAATTTGCCTTTAAGTCCCTCGTTATCAGAGGGCATGTTATTAACACCCTCGAAAGGAGGAGCATCAAGGTCTTCCTCAAGAGCAATCTGCGCACGATTAATAACATTCAAAGTCAAGTTTGTCTTAACCTGTGCAGCAATATTAGCCCTCCAAGCAGCATTCTTAACATCAGTTTGACCCTCATCAGAATATGGAGCATTAGTCAAGTCCGCAACTCCAGCAATTTGCACCAGAGGAGAACGTTGATAAGCTACTGTGCGGATAAACTGATTGTTGAAGATTTGAATCTGTCGAGTAATATCAGAACTCTTATACTTAACTTGACCCTGCCAAAAATCTTGGAACGAGGGAACAAAAGTGATAAGACGGGTTTCAAAATCTTGAGCTTTGATCCTAGCAGTCTGCAAAGCTTCATCAACTTCATAGACGTTCTTCGTAGGCTCAACATCAACATTGTTGGGATATACAAAAGTGTTAGCAATCGGAGATGGCTCCGGTCGCGCACTTTTCATAATATTACCCATGTTTGCTTTCCAGGGGATAGTCCCGAAAAGCTGATCCCAAATATTCCACCTGGGAGCAACTTTTACCTCATTTTTAACAAGGTAAAAAGGCAACTTTGCAAACTTGTCTTTATCTTCTGTCTCGGCAAGAGCGAAAGTTGCAGGTTGTTCATACCAACTAGGCATAGATACCTTTCGTTCAACTTTTAAAACTAGAAATTAGCTCTAGCAGCTTGTCTTGCCCACAGACATTTAGAAGCATTGAAAGGACTCGATGAAGGAAGTCCTGGAAGGATAATTGATAGAAGCAAGAACCATGCCAAGGATATGTTCTATACTTAGCATGGTTCATAGAAGAAGACTATAAATCTTTGTCGATTTCTTCGAGATTAATAAGAGTTGAATTCTTACTAGCTTTTGATGTTCTAGCTGAACTTACTGATGGCTGGACTTTTTGTAGCGTTTGATTTTCAATTTTCTTGCTCTGCACTTGTGCCTCAAGTTCCTTGATCCTCTTTGCCATGAGGTTAGCAGTAAGAAACAGGTCAGCACCAAGATCAGATGGAATAAAAGATTTAAAGGCTGGAGGGAGTGTGTCGAGAAATTGCTTGCGTAATGCTTTTGGTGTTGTAGTCCCTCCGAAAATCTTTGAATCATCAAGAATTTTCTCGTTCTTCCTCCAAGCAAAATACTTTTCTGCTTCCCTATTAACTACTCCAAGCTGGTCATCATAGAATTTCTTGTGTCCTTCTTGGATATTTTTTAATGCTACTTCTGCGGAGGCTTTCTTCTGCACAGCTTGGTTATATAATCCAAGCATATTAATATCATCAGCACCATCAGCATTAAAAGGTCCAGAAAATTTTGGCTCCCCTTTTTCATCATATCCATCAAGTTTCCAATATGCTTGTCCTGCTTTAATAGCTTTTAGCTGTTCATGCCAGAATTGAGTTTCAAAATTTGCTTTAGTAAATTCTACTTGTTGTTTTTCAAAATCTGGATGTAGTAAATATCCATTAGGATGGCCAAAAAATTGCGAGGCTTCTTTTTGAGAATTTTCAAGTTCCTGCACTCGCTTTGCAGCAGCATAAAGTTCCGGGAGGCGATTTTTAAGATGATTAAAAACCCCATTAGGAACTTTTTTCAAAAAAGGAGCATCAGCGGGATCAAATATAGAATAGTCCCTCGCATCACTTTGTGGCTTTTCTTCCGTAGCACCTGTTACGATAGGCTCATCTGGATCAGAAGGAGCTTCTGGTGCTTGGCCTGGAGGAGTAATATCCTCAGAGAAATCACTATCTTCTTCAGAATTCTCAATATTTGGATTTTTGTCATCTTCAATAGTAACATTATCTAAAGCTTCTGGAGGAGGCGGACCTTTTTTAATCTTCTGCTCAACAATACTAGGCTCGGAGGACTTACCACTTGATTCCTTCACACTAGGAATTGGCTTATCAATATCCAATCCCATAACACTAGGGTCTATTAAGTTCATCTGTTACCTTTCTTAATGCTTTTGTTTCTGCTATAATTGCTCTTACTTCATCGTTTGAAAGTAAGAGAAATTTATTTTCTAGGTCAACCAAGTATTGATTGCGCTGTTTCTGGAGGCGCTCCACTAGCTTGATTGTTGTTGGGTGGCGAAGCCATGCCTCGCGGAGGAGGACTTCCGCCGGGTGTTCCTTGTTGTCCATAAAGTAACTGAGTTACTACTTGATTCATTTGTTGAAGTTGTCCCATATATGGAGCTATCATTTGCTGGCCCTCGGGATCTTTTATTACAAAAGGAATCATAAGTTGAATTACTTGCTGCATAGAAGCAAGAAGTTTCTTAGTCATATCCTGCTCATCCATAGCTTGGAAAATATCCTCAGCCTCATCAGGAAAAGCGAGGGAGATAAACTTTCTAAAAAATAACTCTCCTACTTTTCCTTGAGCAAAAGGTGTTTGAGCAAAGACTGGCCAGAATTGCATAAACTTCTGCAACTTCTCCTGTCTTTCAATTACATCTTGATCCCCAGCAGGTTTTAGAATATATGTGTATTTGAAATATTCCATTTTTGTGGGAGTTTTCACAATCCCTGCGAGGACTTGGGAACGGTAGATTTTCCAGCAAAGAGTATAAATCCCCTTCATAACCGCAGATAACAATGCTACCTGAACAGCAGTAAGCATTGTGCTGGTCATTGTTGCTGCTTTTATCTCTGTTGCAGTTTTCTCGCTATCTTTGCGATTTTGAACAGCAAAATTAGGCTGCGAGGTTTCACTCTGATTTTGAATCGCTAATGCTTGGATTGCTTGCAGCATTGCTGGAGTAGGAGGAGTAAGTTGCCAGAACTTAATCGCACTATCCATTACAACTCCGGGACTTAGTTTTATGTCTGTTTGCAGAGGATCACGTCCTACTCCTCCCATGGGATTATCCATGTTTGCATAAACATTAGCAGCTCGCCTATGGGCTGTTACGAAAGAGGACATCAAAGAAGACGAAGCTTCTTGCAAAGATCTATCTAAATCTATACGGCCTTTAGACTTAAAAATCTCATCATTTTCAGAAATAAGATAGTCAAACTTAAAAATTGGATATTCTGTAATAGGCTCATCAACTACAGATTGTTCTCCAGTATTTGGATCAATATTTATATTTTTGTAAATACCTAAGTTTAGCTGCCTCGGAGCAGCTAACCAATCTGTGCAATCTTCCTTAGAAGCACTCCAGGCTACAAAAACAACTCCATCTCGCTTGAAAAATACTTTCTCAATACAATAGTTATTTTTACTACTGTCTTCTTTTTCAAAATCTTTAAGGATTTTTGAAACCTGGGAGGAGGAGAATCTCCCACTAGTTTTGAACTCTCTGAGTTGCAAAGCTGTGAGGGTATATCTCCGAATTATGAATTCCTGCCCTTGCAAGTCTTCACAATCAAGTGGAAATACAAGATCCTCATGTTGGATATACTCCACTGCAAACCTCCCAGGTTTCGTTTGATCATAAATAACCTCAAAACAACTCCACCCGTGCATAGGTGTGCAATCGACAGATTTAAAAAATGGAATCTGCCAACCATCATAACGACATTTTGTAGTGAAGTCTTTTTCTAGTTCTTCTGTAGGCAAGTCTGGAATTTCAACACAACTAAAAATTGCCTGCCTCCTAGCTTGGGTTAGATAAGCTACATAAGAAGCTTGCTCTCTCCTAATGTTGGTGTCAGCAAGTTTCAGAGGGATATATTTCTCATCAGGCTGTAAGTTTCCTTTAGTTCTTTCCTCCTCCTCATCAAGTTCTACATAACGGAATTTCCTATTTTCTTTTGTCCTAGTATCTTCCTCTGACCACTGACCGAGAAGTTTACTAATCTTCTCCCTCGCTTCTTTGTAGTTTATAAAATCCATAACTAGCCCTCCATAGTTTCTTTCTCAGAAACTTCTTCACTAAGTAGATAATCTTTAAGTTGTGTTTTCTGTTCTGGAGTAAGTCCCTCGCAGAAAGAAACTGGATCAAACTCAGGAGTTTCATCAGCTTCCATAGGGGCTTCTTCCATCATAGACTCCTCGTCATCTTCCATAGGTGGCGGAGGAGGTCCAGGACGCTTCATTCCAACTTTATTTGGCGGGACGAACTTAGGCATTAGTTTTCCTTTCCTATTAGGTTGTTTAACTGACTTAGCTTTTTTAAAAACACACTAGAAGGTTTGGTTTCTTTCTTGTCTTTTTCTATCTTGCTCCATTTAGTAAGAGAAAAATCCTTAAGTCTAGGATCTTCTTTATCTATTTTCTTGTAGCGTTTTACTATCGAACCTGTTCCCTCGTAACTACAAAATGCAAGTATTGCACTGTCAGCTTCATCTGGAGAAAGCCTACCTTTAGCGATTGCTTCATGTTTAGGCTCAAGATGCAAAATACCACTTTTAATAAAGGATCTTCTATTTAGTAGCTGGTCTATAAGGTCTTTGTTTGCTGCTTTGTTTTCACAAAATACAATATTACAATCTTCAAGAAGTTTCCTGAAATGATACCAGTTTTCTATTCCAAGATTCTTATATGTGCGAGGGTCAGATGTTTTGGATTGGTTAAATACATAGTGGATTCCAACCCATTTGTAGTTGTAAACTAAGTTATCAAGAATTCCAATCCCCAACCCAGAGGCATCAGCAAAAATATCTTGTCCTCGGGCACCATATTCTTTAAACCAACTATCTAAAATCTTCGCAGCTAAAGCTGTATTTTGCATTGAGAACTTATGCTGCTTTATAAGTTGGTTTCCATTTACAACAGTTAGAACATTCTTATTTCCTCCGGCAGCTAAATCTAATCCAAATCTATTAAACTTTTCAATAAGTGGCGGAGGCTGACAAGCAAAGCAGTTGTTTAGAATATCCGCAGTAATTATGCTAACCATGTCCTCGGAGGCAAACTCCGCATCTAGCATAGACTTTACTAGCGGGTGATCAGCACCGTATTTTGTAATTAAAATCTCATGGTGTTTCTTGCTAAAATGCTCACAATCCTTACTCTTAACTACAAGCTTTGTCCAGTGAGGAGATACTTGGGATTCATAAAAATCTCCAGTAGCCTCACCTGGAGAGGAAACATAGATTTTCATTGTAAATCCTGTGCATCGCTCAAGAGCAGAGAAGATAACAGGATCTACACTTTTGGCTTCATTTACAATCAATATTAGTTCTGAGTTTCCATCCCGAGGGTGAAATCCTTCTGCTTTTCCTCCCTCGTCGGTGGCAAACATAAGACACTCACCACCAAAAACAAGATTTTTAATCTCTCGTTGTTTTATGTCAAATAACTCTGAGCCAAAATAGGCGTTGAAATTTTTACAAAGATTACTTATGTATTTTTCTGTTTGATGTTTGAGCTGAAATCCAGAGGAGGAGGTTATTGGAATTGTTACATTAGGAGAAAGTAAAAGTTTCCAACAAGCAAAGCCAGCAATTATAAACTTGTCTTTCCCACTACCATTTACCGCTCGGAGGGAAAACAAGCATGGGTCTAAGATAGTATAGTTTTTAGCTAATTTTACTAACGCTCTTACTTGCCAACCATAAAGAGTAGTCCTCCCGCTCTTTATGTCATCATCAAACATAGACAAGAACTCTACAGGAGTAGGGAAAGCTTTTTTCAAAGCTTCTAGGACTTCCTCTTTGGAGAGTTCTTTGTCCATTTATTCGTTTCTAGCGATTGCAGCATTTGCCCACATAATAGCTTCTTCAAGTTTTGTAAGGGCTAAAGATTGTTCTCGGCTCTGTTTAGAACATTTAGCAATCAAAAGAGCCAGTTGTTTTGCAGACTCTCTTAAAACTGCATATCTTTCTATTTGTGAGTTATTAGGAGGATGGTAAGTAAAATCATTTATGATTCTTTCATACACATCCATCGGTATTTGATATTCAGTAGCAGTCATAATATTAGACAAAACGTTTTAAAAATGCTCGGAGGAAATAAACTTGATTAAAACCTTGTTTCTTGCCTAGTAACTTACCTTCTTTGTAGATTCCTAGATATGGAAGTTTCCCAGCTTTATATAATTCTTTCCACCCATCCTCCTTATTCACATCCTTCTCAACAACATTATACTGAGCAACAATAGGTTTAAGTGTAATACTTTTAAACTGCCTCCGGGTTGCCGCGCAGGAGGCACAGCACTCTTTGCACCACATAACTAAGTCTAAGACTTTACTACTTTCTAGTTTCTCTCCTGGAGCCTTCGGCTCGGAGGGTCTAAATGGTTTCTTTGCCATAAGTTAAGCTTTCTTAGTGAATTGTTTAACAAAACCATCAATAGTGTTCATCCTCGCTTCTTGTGTTAGTCCATTCCAAAAATCCTTAGAAAGCGTATTAAACAACATAAAACACGCAACTTTTACATTTTGTGCATCTTCTCCTTTTAAAGCATATTTTGAAATATACCAATCTGCACATCCACTAGCAGTAGAAAGATTAAAATCCTTTACTATTCCTCCTCCGGGAAGCATTATACTTCCTACTGGAAGTTCTGGCTGTGCACTAGGTTGTGTTCCAGGCAACGAGGGAAGTATTGTAGGCTGAGGTTGAGTTCCTGGGAGGGTTGGAGGATTAGGTTTATTAAGTCCTCCAAAACTCACTGTCACATCTCCCTCAACTTTTACAACAGTTCCATCTGAAGTTTTAATTTCAATAATCATATCTTATCCTATAATCTCAGCCTCTACTATAGAAGGACCATGTCCCTCGGAGGCTTTAGCTAATTGGTTTTCTGCAAGTTTCTTTGTCTGCATTATCTCTAATGCAAAATTCCTCAACAACCCAAGTGCTTCTTTTGCTGCATGGTTTTTGACCCTCGCATTATTTCTACCAGAAGCCTCCTCAATTACAAATTGTGCAGCTTTAAGTCTTACTCCATCATTTTGGGCATTGTGCATAATCTCCGTAATAACCCCAAGTGCAGCTTCCTCGTGGGTTTTAGAGCTTTCTTCGGAGGAAAACTTCTTAGCCACATTTGCGAGGGAGAGTTTTCTGCGAAACTTCTCTGTCACCACACAAACATTCGTGATATCCAGCTCAAGAGCCTCTGCAATCTCTTGATCTGTCATCCCGCTTCTCACAAAGCTCTCTAGTTGTTTCTCAAACGAACTCATTTTCCACGAGGTCTGCTTTTAGTTCTCTAACCTGCTCACTAGGTATTACCTCTGGGGTAAAGTAAAATCTCATATCTTACTTCTACTTAAGCATTTTCCATGCCATCGAGTTTCTCCTTACTTCCTACTAAGCTTTCTAATTTTACTTTAAACTACATAAAATATCTAGTTTTTAAAATTTGAATTTTATGAGAGAGAGTCATGTGTTATTCGCGTATGCGATCGCGGCCCTCTCCCCACCAGCAAGTTCAGCTCCCAGGATAATTGCTATCTACACTTCGTGGTCTAGGATCTAGCTCATATCTAGTTGTTGCAAGTCTGGGAAAGCAACTAGCAGGAAGTCTGAACTTCAAAACTTCATGGATTAGGCTTCCTGGAAGATCTGGGATTTTGCTCTCTGGGGATTGAGAGTAGTTTAATCTTAAGTAAGATACTAATATTAGTAAGGATATAATGATTCAATAGGTGTGATCGGCAATTTCTTCCTAGCGTTTAAACTCTCTAGGATTGATTATAAGAAGCCGTGTAGCCTTCTTGCTATAACCATATTAGAAATTACTTCCGCTTTTTGTAAACTACTAACTATCAGGAACAACGGCAAAAAAAATTCTTAAATAAATACAGGCTTCCAAGCTCCTATAATTGATCCTAGAGCTTTTCTTTAACATTAAAGCTTTAGTTAGAGTTTTGTTTTAGGGGTAAAAAAGTGACTTGAGCCCTAGGCGTGTGAGTAAAATCAAAAAAAAATTTTTTTTAGAGATTTTTTTGTTTTGTTTATTTTTTTGTTTTTATTTGTATAAGATAATGTCATATGTTTTTTTGGAGCCTAAAGCAAAAAAGTAAATAAAGAAAAAGCAAGAGAAAACTTCAGATCCCCCCCTCGTAAGGATTGTGGGGAAGTAAAGAAAAAGCAAGGAAAAACTTTAGAAAACCTAGAAAGCAAGCTGCAAAGCAAGCATCCCCCTCGTGGAGATGATGGGGAAGTAGAGTTTGGTGGAGCTATAGCTTAAGGGATTGTAAAAAATTTAGGGTGCGAAGCATAAAGTATGCCAAGAGAGAGGCAAAAAGTAAAATAAAGTTTAGAATATTTCACTGTTAGGGGCTTGACAAGAGCGGAAATGGGGTTAAAATAAAAGGAAAAAACCATGAAAAAAATAGTATCGACAATTGAGCTACCCTGCATCGAAGGGGACATATTTAGATTCTAATCCGGAGGATTTTAATCCACCGGATTTTTTTGTTCACAAATAACCTATAAAAACCTATGAGAAATCTTGAAAACGAAGTAAACAGCCGAAGGGATCAAGTGGAGAGAATCCTAACTCGATTTTACACCGAATACCCAGATACTCCACACAATGGTGCTCCATCCCAAAGTCTAAGGGTAAAGGTAGCGATTAACACCCTTAAACACTTGTTTCCATGGCAGAAAAAATCCTGGATGCAAGATATTAATTTTCTCGAAGATTGGTCAACACTTCACCGAGCGTTGACTATTATTGACAAGGACTAAATTCGTGCAATCCCTTTGTGGATTGCATAGATCCACCAAAAAACTTGATGGATCTAACACAATCCACAAAATAAAAACCTATGAAAGACAAAATCACAACCAAGGTTAACACCGTAGAGATTACACTCAGTCTCCTAACAAAAAAAGGAGACACTGAGACTTACTATGGTATTAGTGATGAAACGCTCAAAGCAATTAGCTTTGATGACTTGAAGCAAGTCATTGGCAACGAAACAATTGTCAAAGATTGGCTCCAACAAACTCTTAACTTGCGCCTGCAGAAAGCGCAAAATGAGTATAAGCTCAGTCCTGGTGACGAAGAGTTCATCAAGTTCGCAGAGAATGGCTGGAGGAAAAATCGCAAAGATGAACTCAAGAGTACAATTGACGAGTTCAACAAAAAGATCATGGCCGCGCTCCGGGAAGGTAAAAAAGATGTAGCACAAGAATTAATGGATGAAATGCAAAAGTTTGTATTAAATCAATAATTCAAACCTTGAAAGTCAAATTCTAGCTATGAAAAAATACTTAGCCTTATTGCTTGTGAAAGCACATTCACAAGAGGATTTATCGCAACTTAAAGAAATTGCCAAAGATATTTTAGTGATGGAGGCAATTAAGTTGAAACATGAACAATTCCTATGTGATAAGGAATTGCGAGATCTTAATAGCATCTCAGGCTATAATTATGCAGTTCGTGAAGAAGTAGCTAAATGGGCAAAATTATGAATCTTCAAGATTTATTAATCTCAGAAGTATCTAGCTTAATTGAAAGCTGGCTTCGATTCCACCCGCAAAGGATAGTGGCTTCTGAAGTAGCCTCTGAGCTTAAAAAACTCCATCCAGAAGATTGGAGCTTTATCCCAGTTGAAGGTGGCAATCTAGTCAAAGTATGCTACGTCTCTACCGCAGAACGTTGGGAGAAAGCATATCAACGCGAACAAGCCGCAATCAAAGCGGCCAATGAACAACGAAGTAAAGCACTTGCAGAGGAGGAGGAAATCCTTAGCAAGATAGGAGGAAAACTTGACAAGAATCAAGTTGAAAAGTTTATGAGACTTAAAAGGATGATTGACAACCTATAAGTAGCGTCAATTAAATTACCACAAAACACCCCAAGGTTAAAATCTTGGGGTGTTTTTGTTTTCCAAGGAAAAACCATATGACAATAGAAGAAATAAAAATCCACAATTATATTGTGGATAAATTACGAACCGACGATAAATGGCTTAAGCGCGCTTTGGTGCGATTGTATGAGTGTCAAGAAGCCGATGAACAAAGCCAACAAACAACAAAACATCTTAACGGCAGGGGATTTGATTATGCTGATAGTGATTTTTGCTCATCCGTAGCAGAATACATCCAAGCCAAAGGAGATTTTTCTCCCTCGGGTAAACAACAAGTAGCTTTGCGAAAGTGCTTGCCGAAATATTGGAAACAAGTCTGGGATTTCATTCCCTCCGCGAAGCAACAAGAGATACTTGCAAGCTTGTCCCCTACGAGCGTCAGCGAGGCTGGAATGTCAAATGGTCAAAGGGAAAAAACTTTAACGTTACAAAACACCCCGCCAAGCGATTCAAATGATGCTCCCCTTGTGTCTATACCCCCCGCTTTGCAAGATGCACTGGCATTAGTGCCCGAAAGCACCTGCCAGCAATCTAGTGACATTGTAGTTGTAGATAGTTTACCGGAAGTAAAACAAGTAAATGATGTAATTCTTGCACAAGATACTTACTCTCTAGAAAAGATAATCGAAGCTTGCGAAAAAGCCGAAACAAGCTCGCAGCTTAAGTTTCTCCAGCCTTTCCAAAAAGAGGAATGTATTGCATTAGTTAATTCTATTGCTAATCATAATGGTGAACAGCTTGTTGCAGGAACAGGAACAGGAAAAACTTATATCTATGCTTTAGCATTTAAAGCACTAGAATTGCTAGGCTTCTTTGATGGAACTAAGACCGGGTGGATGGTAGTAACTTTTAAAACCGCAGTAAAACAAACTCAAAGAGTAATTAAAAAAGCCTGTCTTAAAACTTCAGGTTATGTCATGGGCTATGATGCCCTTAGATCAACTATTGGAGAAGTATTTCTTAGCTGGCATACGGAAATAAAAAATGGCCAGCCTAGTTTTTATACTGTTTGGGACAAGAATTTTGCTCCTCGGGTTTGTTTATTTGATGAAAATCAAGCACTCAAGAATAATGGAACCTTGCGAGAAGATGTCTTACTAGGCTATATTAACCTTGCTTCTGCTAATCCTGAGGAAAAGTTTATTCCAGTATTTACCAGTGCCACACCTTGGACAAGAGTAAGTGAAATGAAGCTAAGTGTAATTGCGCTTAGACCTTACATTGAATATCCTGATCCATATTGGTATGGAAAGAAAATCAAGTCTAGGATTACAGAAAATACTTGGAATAGATTCGCAAAGTCCATATGTCGCAATCCAGAAGATTACAATGCTGCGGCATTAAAACGTGCAATAGACACATTAAATGAATACAATCCGGGATTAATTCGTGTAGTAAAAGGTGTGAGATTTCCTCATAGGGGATTCATTAAACACGTGCTAATGCAATTCAAAACTCAGGAGGAAGCAAAGTTTTATCAACAAGCCTATGAGGATTATCTTAGGGAATTAGCAAAAATAAACAAAGCTTCCCCCGGCTGGTTTGCAGCAAAACTTGTTGCAATGCTAAAGTTTAGGATGCGTGCAGAGGAAATTAAAGCCCCATATCTTGCAGAACAGGCAATCCAACATATCAAGGAAGGCAAACAAGTAATTGTTGGATCTAACTTTATTAAAACTGTTGAAATTGTTTCCTCTCTAGTAGAAGCCGCAGGCTACAAAGTTTCACTTATTGTTGGTGGTCAAAGTGCAGAAAAGAGACAATCAAATGTGGATAGATTCCAGGAAGGCAAAGCTGAATGCGCTTGTGTAGCTTTGCGCGCCGGCGGTGTGGCTCTAAGCCTACACCACGACCGTGATACATCACGCCCTCGAATTGTTCTTGTGCCGCCAACCTGGAGTGCAATAGAAATGGTACAATTCCTTGGCCGTGCTGTTCGTATAGACTCCCTTACAGATACCATACAATATATTTGTTGGTTCGCAGGAACAATTGAAGAACATGTTTCCTCGAAAGTAGCAACAAAGATGAGTGCAATTAAAGGTTATGTTGGCAAAAAAGAAACATGGAGCAAAGCTTATGAAAGCTCAAACGAAGTTGATGAGACTGAGATAAGTGAAAGACTTGTTACAGATGCAGAAGAAACTGATGAAGATGGAAACATCAAAGAAATAAATGAAGAAGAAGTAGAGATGATATTGGGAGAAGATTAAAAATTATGAAACCTAAAAATATGGTAATTACATATAAAATTATAAACCTTCTAATAAATGAAGGCTGTAGTATAAATGATGTTTATGAGATTTTCTTTCTGCTAAAGAAGTCTTATGATAAAATAACTTCTGACATGTTAAACTTAAAAGAAACAACAAATATTAATAATTAAAGACTATGAAAACTTATTATAAACTTGTTTATAAATATCTGTATGAATATAGAAGTTGTAGTGTTTACATGCAACCATATTCTATTTCATATCCTCCTAATAGTATTATAAAAGCACCAGAAAGCGGACCAATATTTATATTTGATTCTAAAGAACATTTAGATGATTATGCAAATTATTATTGTAAAAGGACGAATTTATACTATTATAAAGTTCACGCACTAGGTGTGAGAAAACCATTAAGCATTTGTGATTATGTTCTCATTACTTATAAACTTACTTATAAAGAGTATTCTCCAGACCTTTTTTGGAGACAAATGAAAGAGGTAAATACTGATCTTATAATTAGTAATAATAATATGTATGTTATGCATGCTCCAACAGGAACATTAGTAGCAAGAGTTATTAAAACCCTCGGAGAAGCAATCAAATTATGAACCCAAAACTAGCAAGACGCTTACGGGACGAAGGTGCTCTTGGAATAGCAAGAAAGTTCCTACAAGAGTCTAAGTTAGACTCCTTTATTGGATCTTCTCCAGCAGTAGCTAGGCTTAAAGAACGTGTAGAGAAACTGAGAGGAAGAAAAGAAAGTATCTTAATCCTCGGAGAAAGTGGAACAGGCAAAGAACTTATTGCACGTGCTTTGCACGAAGATAGTTTTGGTCCTTTTGTAGGTGTTAATCTTTCAGCTTTACCAGAAACCCTAGCTGAGAGTTTGTTATTTGGTTCAGTAAAGGGATCATTTACAGGAAGTAATGAGAACAAAATTGGTATGTTCCAGCAAGCAGGAAAAGGAACATTGTTTCTTGATGAACTTGCAGAGATAGAGGTGGGACTGCAAGTAAAATTACTTCGAGTATTACAAGAAAGGGAATACTACCCAGTAGGTTCAACAATATTAGAGAAGTTAGAATGTAGAATAATCTCCGCAACAAACAACACAACATTGAAAGGATTAAGACTAGACTTAATAGAAAGACTAGGAACATTTAGAATACATATTCCTCCGCTAAGAGAAAGGCTAGAAGATATAAAAGAAATAGCAGAAAGTTTCTTAGAAGAAGAACTCCCAGAGGAACTTATTGACAAATTAAAAAATTATAATTGGCCCGGAAACGTCCGTGAATTACAGAACAAGTTATTAAATTGGAAAACATTTGGAGAGTTATGAATAAAAAACAGTATAAAATTTATTGTGATAAAGTAGAAAAAGAAACTAAAGGTCTAATTGTTTCAACTGGAGCTTGTCCCGGATGTAATGAATGCAACTTAGATAAAAATGCTACTGATGAAGAAATAGATATTGCTAATGAACCAAGTTTCTCTTGGTATTGTTGTAATATTTGTAACACAAGACTTGGAGGAGATAGGTATTATGCTCATGGTATAAATAAAAATAATAAGATTATTCATTTTAATATTTGTTTAGACTGTTTGATGTATTTAAATTATGGTCAACTTGATGATATGACAATGTTAGATATGGAAAAGGAAGATTAGTAATTAAATTACACTTATAAAATAAATATACCTTAGAAACTATGAAAGCTTATAAGATTGTAAAAGTTGATTCTGATGGAACATATAAAAGTTGTTTAGGTTTTACTGACCTAAAGTGTTGTGTAGAATATAAAGTTGGTGAGCCAGTATATCCAAAGATTGGAAAACTTTTTGTGTTTAAGAAGAAAGCAGATGCAATTAGGTTTAGTAAAAGTTTCTGGAATCTTAATAAAAGCTTTAAACTATTTTCTTGCCTAGCAACGGAAGCAAAGAAACAAACTGAGATATCGTATGTTGTAAGTGATAATTGTGTAAAAAGTTTTTGGGATTTTACACTGCCAGATTATGATATAGATGAAGCCCCGAAAGGGACTTATTGTTGCTCAAGTGTAACATTAGTGAAAGAAAGAAAACTATGAAATACTTCGTAATCACAACAAATGTAGAGTTGCACTTAAAAGAAATCATAACCCTAGGACTAACAACCAAGAAAGATACAGATAAGATTGGACACAAAGGAACAGGTTTTAAGTTCACACTAGCTTATTTACATAGGCTAGGAAGTTGTTTGCATACTAGGGATAACTTACTTGATGAAAGTTATACTTCTTTTAGTAAAGAAGAAACAATTAAAGGACAAATACATAGTTTCTTATACTTAATATCCTCAAAAGGAGTAGAAACTCCATTAAATATAACCACACATCTTGGAGAAGATACTTGGAATAAGCCTTGGTTTATTCTCAGGGAACTTATCCAAAACGCACTAGATGAAGGAGGAAAGTATTTTATTTCCGATAACTTCTATGAAGGAGAGGAAAGAACAATAGTTCAAATACCACTAACCTCTGAACTTGAGAAAGCCTACGAGGAAATAGATAACTGGTTTACTACAAAACTTGTTGGAGTTTACAAAGATGGTCCTCCTGGAATTTTCTATAAAGGTTTTAGAGTAACAGAAAAGGAGGGATTTTCTATCCAGTGGGTGATGGATATAAATAGAGATTATCTTTCTGAAGATAGAGTCCTGAAGACTGGATTATATAATTTGTCTTTCTACAAGTTTGGAAACTCCAAAGAACTAGCAGAGATATTATTAGCTAATTCTTCTAATGAATATTCTGATGATCTTAAAGCTGCCATAGATCAAGTGCAATATCATTCCACATTTCAAGAAAACTTAGCATCTTTATTAGATGAAAATTGTGTTTATGTTAATCAAGTTTCAGAAACTTTATTACATGACATAAAAGCAAAAGGAAAAAAGCCTACAATTGCAAATAGTTCTTTTGTTAATATGTTAGAAAGATTTAATCTATATAATAAATTTACTATTGCCTCTTTAGATTTATCAAAATCTTGGGAAGAAGTAGAACTTAGTAAAGAACAAAAACATGTGTTTGCAAAAGCTTTAAGAATAACGTCAAAAATCCGTCCAACAGATTGTAAGGTTTTAGTAGCTAAGAAACTTAATGAGAATGAAAACTGGTCTGGACTTGCAGATTTAAAATCAAATCAAATAGTCATCCGCAATAGTATTGTTGGTAATCTTGAGTTGTTAGTAAAAGTTTTAGTTCACGAATATATTCATATTAGATCACGAGCAAGTGATTGTTCAGAAGACTATGAGGAAGAAGCGGTTAGGATTATTAGCAAGTTACTATTAGGTTGTGACCTATAGCAAAAGTCCCTGGCATGGAAAATGCTTAGTAGTCTTAGTCGTTAGACAAAATCCCCTCGGGGACAACCAACAACAATTAAACAAAAAGCACTTATGAGTAATGATATTAAAGTTTTGAGTGAAAAAGACGGAATCCAAGTTCAAGAGATTGAATTTGCAAAGGGAGAATATGCTGGCTACAAGTTTGCACTTCCTGTTGTCATGACCCTCGCCGCGGCTGTTGCTGCTTATGGCGAGGAAGCAGTTCTTAATAGCTTTAATGCCAACGCATCTACTGCGATCAGGGCCAAAGTTAAGAGCAAGTTAGTGGAATCCAAAGATAATCTTCCTGCCAAAGACAACTTACTTTACAGTATTGAAGATGCTTTCTCTTGGAAACCAGGCGAACGTGAAATGTCTGTTGCAGCTATCCTCAAGTTGATGAAAAATACTATGAAGGAAGCAGATGAAGCTAAGAAGGCTGGCAACAAAGAGATATATCTTGATCTTAAGAACAGGGCTCAAGAACTCTTTATGAAGGCTTCTGAGAAAATGGGACTTGAGTAGTAGTTGGTCATTGTGGGTTCTAGGAGTAGGGTTTTGTGATTTCCCTACTCCTAGTTTTTTTCTTCTAGTATTTTTATTTATCCTCCTAACAAAAACTTCTCTATGGGACTTCTTGATGCAGTCAGACCTGTGGATAAACAAGCTTTAGAGAAAGACCTCTATAGCTTAAATAGAATAAGACAGTTTAAACCATTGCTTGAGAAGATCCTCGCAGATGGAGTTGATTGTTTTATTTCTTCTAAGATTGCAGGTTACAAACCAAGGTCATTGCATGTATATCTAAATGCAGCACTTAAAGATTTGTCCACATTTTCCTCCGAGGAACAAAGTCAAAAGTGGCAACTATTTAGAAAGCTTGTAGAATTTAGACCTGCGGAGGATGGAGTATTTGTAATATTTAAACGTCCTATCTTAATGGACACAGAACTTAGTCCAACTCCTAAAGAACCTGACTATTCTTGGAGAGAAGACTTTACTAAGTTTGTAGAAGATGGGAAGCAAGGAGAGATTAGGGAATTTACTGGGGTTTTAAATGATGGAGATAAGAAGTTTGTTACAGGAGTTGTAAATGGAATCCAGGGAGAAGTAGAGTTTGGACCTTTTTCTTTTAAAGTAATTCTATGACAATAGAACAACTTCTAGGACTTCCCTCCGAAGAACTTGCAAAGTTAACAGATGAGGAAATACTTAAAGTATTTGAACCATGTTTAAAGTTTACAATGCCAAAAGAAGTCAAACATCATGAAACCAAACAGTCAAAAGAAACCCTCCGAGATCAACTACTAGCACTTAAAGCAATACTTGATAATGAATAAAAAACTAATCCTCCTAGATGCTTCTAGCATAGCAACATCAAGTTGCATGAGGAAGTGGAAGTTTACAGTTCTTGATGGACTTGTTCCAGATAGAATTTCTTGGAGTATGGAAGCTGGAACAGCTTTTCACAAAGGACTTAAAGCTTTCTATTCTAAAAAAGACCTACAAGTTTGTCAACAAGAAGCAGAAGATTACCTTGACAAGTTTCTATGTCCAGATAACACACATATAACTTCTACTTATTTATCATTAGCGTTGCTGGCTTATATAAAGAAGTATCAAAACGACATACTCAAACCTTTACAACTAGATGGAGAGTTGTTACTTGAGAAGACTTTTAAGTTTCCATTGTATAGTGATGACAACATAGAGATTGTCCTCGTGGGAACAATAGATTTTATTGGAGAACTCGGAGGACAACTTCTTATTGTTGATCACAAAACAACATCTTCAACATATAAGAATTCTTTCCTCGCAGGATTTAGACTTTCTCCTCAGCTTCTAACTTATGACTTTGTAGTTAGGAAGATCCTAAAACTAGGGGATGAAGTTTCTTGTATGATAAATGCAATCTTCTTTTGGAAAGCGGGAGCACAGTTTGAAAGAAGTGAGATTATTAGCTTTACTAAAGACCTCCGAGATACCTATGAGGAAGAACTCCGTGAGCTTTGTAAGAAGATTGCCTGTTGTTATGCAGCTAACTACTGGCCAGTAGGTTGTTTTACAGTTTGCAAAGAAGAATATGGTCCTTGCAGATTTCAACCTATCTGTTGTGTTGAACCTGAGTATCAGCAAAATGTAATAGACATATCTTATACGAAAAGAATCTATAATCCATTGCAATTCCAGAAAGACTAAAATTATGAGTAACCAAGAAAGAATCAAATCACAGTCTGATATCATATTTATGCACCGAACACTAGACAGCTTCATAACAGAAGCTAAAGGGAAATTCCAAGTTGGTGCTTTTGAACATGGTGGGTCTATATTTGACCGGGAAACAATTCAAGAAGCAAGAAAAGAGGTAATGGACTTGATGTTCTATCTAGGAACTTTGAAAGAAAAGAAAGAACATCTTATGTTTGTTGTTGGGGAGCTTGAGAATCAAGTAAGAGGATTTGAAGATTCTGTGGAGTATTTTCCCCATGAGATAAAAGCCTCTGTAAAAGAACTAAAAACTAAAATTGAAAACCTCTAAAATCTGTGCCATCTAAACCTATGATCATGGTCCTCGGCCCCTCGGGGTCGGGAAAGTCAACATCTTACGAACATCTTCCTCGTGAGACTACAGCAGTTATTGACTTGGAACTTAAAGGATTTCCTTTTAAAGATCCATCATTCTACTCTGTTATTGAATGTCGCAAAGCGGAGGAAGTTACAAGTGCAGTAGAAAAAGCACTTAAAGATGACAATGTAAAACTTGTTGTTATTGATAGTCTTACAAAGTTTACTGAGTATGTCCTCGCGGAATGTCGAGCATCTTTTAAAGGTTATGACATTTGGTCCCAATATGCAATTAGGATTAGAAACTTTCTAAATAAAATTCGCAATGACAAGAAACCAGTAATTGTAATTTCTATTGATGAGATAGTAAAAATCGAACAACCAGATGGAGGGATAGTTTCTCGCCTCCGGGCTGCGGTTCAAGGTAAAGAACTTGAGGGAAAACTTGAGAAGGAATTTCTTATTGTTCTCTGCACAGAAGTTGTGGTTGATAGTAAGACTGGAACTCCCTCATATTTATTTAGGACGTTTTCTACTGTTTCTACTGCGAAAGCCCCTCGCTGGTTAGACCTCCCAGCAACAATGCCGAATGATCTTAAACCTATTATAGATAAGTTGCTTTAAAATTTTCTAGTCTTTACAAGACTAGGGAAAACAAAACCAAAAACTAAAAAACTAAAAACTATGAGTGATAAACAAGAGTTCGAAGGTAATCAGTATTTTACTGCGGATGGCAAACCCATTGAGCAGGAAGTTGATACCTCCGCGGTGTGCGATCAGCAACTAAACTTTGTGTTCCCTCCGTTTGTAACACCAGTTGTTAGGATCACAAAAGTTGAGGACAAACCCTCGAAGAAGATGCGCCCGATGAGGGTGTTTGGATTCGAGATTGTTTCCCCTGAGAAGATCACAGTTGATGGAGTTGAGGTTGTTATTGCAGGTTATAATAACTTGCAAAAACACTTTGTGTTGGATGAACCCAAAGTCAACTTGCCACAACTCAAAGCTTTTGAAAAGCTTACAGGAACAGAGAGGACGATCTTCGGCAATGTCGAACAGCAAGAACAATATGTTGGACTTGAGTTTGTAGTTAAGATTAAGACTGACACAACTCCCTCGTATATTGAGAATCCAGATGGAGAACGAGTTGCAGAACTTGACAATGATGGAAATCCTGTTGTTCGTTTTCGTCATTCTGTGGATCAAATCCTCCGAAAAGCCTAAAAGTAATTTCCTCCTAGAGTAGAAAAGGATTGTTGTTAACGGTCATGGCAGGCTAACATAACAATCAAACTCTAGGAGGAAACTTTATAATGTTCTTATTTTAATCGCTTGGTAAGGACTTATATCGTATGAGCTTCCCAGTAATTATATTCTGGATAGTTTACATAACCTTAGTAGTTGGGACTACTATAAATTATCTTGGAATAATTTTTATTGGGAAGCTTTTTTTATTTTTAATATTAGCTTTTATACTAAGAGCATTTTACGAGGAGCTTAAGAGATGAATGTCCCACAAACAAAAGCTTATTATGTTGACCCTCTTGGAGTTAAAGTTCCCATAAGACCAGCACTTAAACATAATCATTTTATTTTTGCAACAGAAGTATTTAGTGGAGAGTTTATAACAATTCATGAAAGTAAAGTAATTTATGAAAATAAAAGATTTGATGATAAGAAATTTAACAGCTGCAATAAAATCTTGTGATGATATTAGGAATGAAAATCCTAATTGTCATATTCCTTCTTCACTTGAGTTCATTAGAAGTGTCCTCGCAGGAGTCAAAGAACAACTTGAGAAGATTGAACAACTCTCAGCAGAAGAATTTATTTCTAGTTGCAATAGCACTGGTGGAAACCGGGAACAACAACAAGTTAGTGGGAAAGCTGGGGGAGAAATCAGCTTGGCAAATACGTCCTTCGACGTGGAAACAGTTTTCAAAGTTACCATTAAACCACAGCAGAAATGAAAGCCTCCGAGTTGCAAGATGTTATCTTGATTATATCATCTGCAAAAAGAAAACAACGGATGTTAGAACTCTTGCGATCTACTGGAACGCAGGACCGTGGTGTAAAAGTGTTAGTAAACAAACTAAAGACTATGCAGAAAGGGTAGAAAATATTTATGGGAGATTATGCGGATATGCAGATTGAGAATGAATTAATGTCATATTTAGATGACCTTAATAATATTGATTATAATGAACCAGATATTGGTAGTTATACAAGCAAAAAATCCTTAGCAACAAGAACTTGTAAATATTGTGGAAAATCACAATTACATTGGGAGGAATTTAAAAATACCTGGAGATTATTTGACTGCCACGGAAAGCTTCATTCATGTTTAAATAAAGGTTAATAATATATCTATGACAACTTATATAAAACAATGCATTAGATGTGAAGGTTATGGTTATGTGACGTTTGCTAATGAGCAGGGAGGAATTGAGACAGCAAAATGTGTTGATTGTAATGGACTAGGTGCTACTGAACTTGTTGATTGTCCATTATGCACAACAGAAGATTGTAAGTATTGTGGAGGATCTAAGAGAATAAAGAAAAGTAAACTGGATGAGTTTATGGCAAACGTAGAAAATGGAAAATAGCAGATCAGTAATAACCTCAGAAATCAAAGCAACAAAATTATGAACATAACAGTCCCAAAGCAAGTAATTGAACTTGCAATTGAGAAGCAAGATATTGTTAATAATATTGTTAATGATGTAAAGTCTAAACTAACTTCTGGTGTTGAGGTAGGACCAACAGAGAAGGTTATTAGTCCTGATATGTTTAGTAATGTTGAAGACTTTGATAAGTTCCTCCGAGAATGGCCAGGAGGACTTATTTTTATGCAAGCAGGAACATATATTACTACTGGTTATTCTAGCAATGAACCAGAAAAAGGATCTTACATTCCTCCAAGAACTGCCTTACAAGGAGAGCCTGGGACTTTCGTCCAATTATGTCCTCCTAGCTATGCAACAACTGGTTTTTTGAGAGCATTAGGAAGTCCAGTTCATAGAAAGGATCTTTATGGTGGGAATTCTTCTGTAAAAGATCTAGTAGTTTTATCATTACCAAGTATGCCAAACTTAGTAATTTCATCAGTCAACTTGTGTGGTCCTAATTGCGAAATTGAACGTGTAAGAGTTTGTAGTCAAAGTAATTTTTCTAATGACCAAGAATGTTTTCCAATCTCTATTTCAGACTTGCCAGATTATCCTTGTGATAATTGCAAGATTGAAGATTGTGTTTTTGAAGGGAACCTGGATAGTGATGGAAAACAATTCACAATAATGTCCATTGCTGGGCAATTTGCAAAAGCCAAGCGTTGTAAAATTAAGAATAATAGAGTTGTTGTTGGGAGTTTAACTATTGGATCTAGACCAAGCTATGGAAATGCTTTCACAATCTCAGGAGGAGAAGATTGTGTTATTGAGGATAATTTTCTTGATGGATTTCTTATTGGAGTCTATCAAGACACTTGGCCTACAAATGGACTAGTTGTGCGAGGGAATGTTTTTAGAAATTGCCAGTCAGGAATTACTTTCCTAAATGATAGTGAGAGTTTGTATAACTATGTTAAAGGTTATACTACGTGGAGAAATATTATGATTCAAAATAATATGATCCTCCTAAAAAACTCAAAAGTTGCAGATGAAGACTGGCCGAATAGTGGGATTGTTCTTACTAACATGCGACCTCACAAACAAGGTTCAGCTATTATTGAGCCTTTTGAAAATTGTTTTGTGCAAGGTAACTTTATTAATACTGTAAATCCTCCGGTGAAAGGAAAAGAAAACTGGGCAATTATAGCACATAACCATGAGGCAAAACCCCACAAGGGAGTTGTGGTTACTGGGAATTGGTATAATAACATGCTAAGAATTTCACCTAATTTCTAGCTTATGGACCTGATAAGAATCCTAGACACAGTTATTAATCCAGACAAAATTCTATCCTTCTATCTTGAAGATGAAAGAATTGAATTTGTTATGCTAGGAGGAGAGGAGATTTCTATTTCTCTTGATTCTGAGGAGGATGCAAAGACAGTTTTTGAAAATGTTTTAAATGCCTTAATAGCTAAAAACAATTAACAATTTTTCTCCCTCCTAACGACCTTCCTAAGATTACTCATCTTGTTGAATGATACATGTGGACAGTCTTCAATACTCTTAGGAGGGAGAAACTTTTTTAAAACTTATGGGAAAAACTTCTGCAAAATTTGGCCTCTGTGCTTGTGGTAATTCAACATCTTTGCGCAAGCGTCATGAGTGGATTTGTGAGAGATGTGACAAGTTAGAATCCAGACATTCAGATCATGGAGTAGAGGTAGTTAGGAGAATTAAACCTGATCTTAATGATTTTAGAGTAACACTTACAAACTTCCTCTCTTGTGCGAAATAAACCCACAACCTCCTACTCAGGACTTACTATCCTCCTAGATAGACCCTCGCGGTTTGATAGGCAATATCTAATTTCTGCCTATGCAGGAAAAATCTTTGAAAGATTTATCTCTCCCTTAGACCGGAGGTCTATTGATATTCAAACTCTTGATACTTTTCGAGAGTTCTATCCAGAAACTAAAGTTGTAATGTTGCTAGGAAAAGACTCCCTCGCGTTGTTTAAACAAGGAGTAACTTTACAACAACAAAGAGGCTCACCTTTTAAGATAGGTTCAAAAACTTTCCTGGCATCTTTCCCTCCTCAAGATTGTATTGATATAAAAAACTACGAAGATAGCTATTATGAAAATGAAATCGAAGAAGACTGCACAAAAGACAGTGATGAAAAATCCACAAAAGGAGCAACCCCAAGAAGTGAATATGCTTTTTGGTTTGAGCGAGACTGCAAGAAAGCTTTGCGATACTTGCGAGAGGATCCAAAAATTATTGAGTTCAAAAAAGTTATCAACCCTCCAATTACAGACATTACACGAGCTTTGCTGGGACTACAAGGATCTGAGTTGTTTCTTGATATCGAAACTGCGGACGACTTCAGACTCACTTGTATTGGACTTGGTTTCGACAATGTTATCTACACAATCCCAATCTCCAGATATAGCCCACTTGAAATTACTCTTACAAGCAACCTCCAAGATACTGCAAACTTCCTCCGAGCACTTGCCGTTGCAATGGTCAGAAATTTAGTAGTAGTTCACAATGCAATGTTTGATCTTTGGGTGCTTGCAAAATATTATAAAATCCCAGGAGGTAAGAATAACTTTGACACAATGATAGCACATCATAGGTGTTATCCAGGTGTTAGAAAATCCCTCGGGCATTGCTTGTCATTATATACTGACCAGCCATATCATAAAAACGAGGGTGTGTTTAATCCAAAAACCCCCGCACAAGAAAGGCAACTATGGGAGTATAATGCAAAAGACATTGAATCATTAATGATTTTAAAACCAGAAATCCTAAAACGCGCTAAGATACTTGGTGCTGAGAGGTCTATTGAAATTGCTAATAGAATGATCAGACCTTATCTTACTATGACGCTCACTGGTATAGAACTTGCTGAGAACAAACTAGAAAGTGAGATAGCAAGTTTGCAAAAAGAGGATGTGCAAACTTTGAGGCTAATTAAATTGCTTGCTGGAAGCGAATTAAATCCTAATTCTCCTAAACAAATGAGAGAGTATTTGTTTGATGGACTTGGGTATAAAGCGTTTAAGTTTTCGGAAAAAACTAAAGAAGCCTCGACAGGGATAGAAACTCTATTAAGATTACGTATTAAACATCCAGAAAACCATGTCTTAGGTTTGTGTTTAAAACGCCGAGGGATCGCAAAGAAACTTAGTATGATAGAAAGTTTGTATGCCAAAGAAACTACATAAAGAACTGGTTAGGTCCGCCGCAAAAGCAGGACTTAAAGGAGCACAAAGGGATGCTTATGTTTATGGAACACTTGCAAAGATAGAAAAGAAGAAAGGAAAGAAATGACCTCCGAGGAGTTTAATAAAGAAATAACAACGCTTATGGAAAAAGCTACAAAAGACCTTGGTCCTCATAAAGTAGCTAGTTGTTTGTCACAACACTTAGGAAATTACTTATTTGCAATTAATAATCATTATGAAAACCTTAGTAAAGATCCTTCCAATAATACTGCTAACTCTAACTCTAACAGCACAAACTTCAGTGGTAAGAGTAGTTAAACTTATTTGGGATGCAAACCCTCCAGAGGAGAACATTCTTTACTATTCTGTAAAGTGGTCTTCAACATCTGGTGGACCTTACCTAACAGTTACAAATGTAACAACTACAAACGCAACAGTTATTTTAAAAGGAGGTAGGAATTTCTTCATTGTAACTGCTGTAAATAACTTTGCAGAAAGTGATCCCTCCGAGGAAGTATATAGACACATTGCCCCAGGGCGAGTAAAGAACATAAAAGCACAATGAAAATCCTCCTCATCAATCCATTCTATACTTCTAACTGTTCTACTAGATGGTATCCTCCTGAGCCTCTTGGCTTATTATATCTCCGAGAATCTATAAGAGCTATTTATGGATCTAAAGTAACTGTCAAAATCCTCGATGCTCAGACAGAAGGTGGAGAAGAAATAAAAAGGACACCTAGTGGATATAGAAATGGAATGATTGATGGGGAGATTTTAGATTTCCTAGATAGCTATAAACCAGACATTGTTGGAATTACCAACAACTACACATTTGGTGTAAAAGATGCAGTTGAAATTGCAAAACTTGTAAAACATTTTGGTAATCCTGTTGTTATCCTCGGAGGAGCTAATGCCACAATGGACCATGAGAGGCTTATAAAACTTCCCTGGTTTGATTATGTTGCTAGAGGCGAGGGAGAAGATTTGTTTGTTGAGTTTGTAAAAGGTTTTATTGATGGAGGAGTTGAAGATATTCTTGGGCTTACTACAAAAAACAAAATAAATCCTCCTAGAACATGTTTAGTTGATCTAAGTAAACTTCCAATCCCACGTAGAGATGAAATCCCTTTTGATTTGTATTCTAAATATTCAAAATATCCAATGTGCCCAAAGCAACGTCCAACTGCAACAATATCTTCTAGTAGAGGTTGTCCTTTTAGATGCACCTTCTGTTCTACTCAAGCTGTTTGGGGGAATAATTGGCGAGGGATGAGTGTAGAGAGGATGTTAAAAGAAGTAAGTTACTTACACAGCTTAAGAGTTAGAGAAGTTTATTTCTATGATGATCAACTTCTCAGAGATAAACTTAGAATTGAAGAATTTTGCCTCAAGTCTATTGAGTATTTTTCTGACATGACATACTCTACCCCGGGAACTTCTCCTATGTTGATGTCTGAGGAACTTCTTGAACTTATGTCCCTCGCAGGATTTTATCGCTTGTGCTTTAGTGTTGACGTAGGGACTGTGAAAGTTGCAAAACTAGTAAAGAAACCTGTGAAGCTTGAAAAAGTCCGAGGACTTGTAAAGAAAGCAAACACTCTTGGTATGTGGACTTGGGGAACATTTGTGATGGGATTCCCTCAGGAAACAAAAGAGGACATAAAGGAAATGATAACCTATGCTTCCTCGCTGGGATTTGATTTTGTAAACTTTTTTATGTTACAACTACATAAAGGGAGTGAGATATATAACAACCTAATAAGAAGCGGAGTTATTAAAGATGACTTGCATGGGTCAAATAGTATGGATTATCCTCTCTGTCCCTCGGAGCATTTATCCCAACAAGAGCTAATTGCTTTGCATAAAGAGGCTGAGAAAACATTTTATAAACAAGTAGCAAGGAGAGTTTTTAGCTCAAGTTTTATAAAAGAACTATGGCCAAAAATCAACACGTGGACAAAATTTAAATATGGAGTAAAACTATTATGGAATCTAATAAAGATGAAAATATAAGATGCTTTCAATGCTCCAACATTGGCGTGACGATGGATGAGAACATCCGGCTTGAAGAAAAAACCAATATTGATGGCTCAAAATACTGGTGCGCCAAGCAGGACATCGGAACATTGTTTGGTTCTAAGGTCCACGGTGAATGCTCTGGAATAGGGAGGACTAAAGAGCAAGCTTTGGAGAGATTAAAAGAAGATATTAAAAAACTTGGAGAAAGCTTGTGGTATTAATATGGAGTAAAATTATTAGCTAAGAGATGAAAACCACCACCACCTACTCAATCGCTGGTCCTGATACATTTAGACTAGCTTCTAGGAAGTGTCCAGATGGTTCAGGAACAAACATGCAAAATTGGGATAAGGATGTTAGGTCTCTAGTTATTCCCTCCGAGGGAAAGATCCTAGGCCAATCTGATCAGTCTGGAGCAGAAGCTAAGATTGTAGCATATCTGTGTCGGAAAGGAAACTTCAGAGCATTGTTTGATAACAACATAAAACCTCATGTTTATGTTGCAATGCAGTTGTTTCAAGAGAAGTGGAAATCTTATTGCGAGGGAGTTTCTAGGCTTTGCTGTTTAAAAATCCAAGACTTAAAACAAGATCCAGAATTCAAACCTCTGGAGAAACTAATTAAAGAGTCTGACAACTGGCCTCCTAGTAAGCGTTATTACTACATGGCAAAGCAAGTATGTCATGAGACAAATTACAAAATAGGCAAAAATGAATTTGTCTCAAACACATTAAAGAAATCCGAGGGAGCAATTGTTTTAAAACCAGAAACAGCACAAGAGTTTTTAGACTTTTACTATAAGTTATTCCCTGAAATTCTTGAATGGCATAGAGCAATTGAGAACCAAGTCCGAACAACAATGTTGTTGAAAAATTTGTTTGGACACCCTCGTAAGTTTACTGGACTTTTCCGTCCTGACTTGCTTAAAAAAGCCCTCGCATTTATTCCACAATCCACTATTGGAATGATTACAAATATTGCAATAGTAGAATTGCAAGAACGAATAGATAATGGAGAACTCCCTGGACTTGACTTGCTACAAAATGGTCATGATAGTATTTTGTGGCAATGTTATATTGGGGATGAAAAAGACATGGCTGTTGAGGTAGCTAAACATCTAAACAGAAAACTTCTGTCTCCTCGCGGGGAACCATTTTCTATGTCTAGTGAAGTTGCTGTTGGATATAATTGGAAACCCGCTAGTGAGAAAAACCCAGAAGGACTAAAAGAAATTATACTATGACCAACCTTGAACACTGGAGAAACTACCTCCGGGACTTGGAATCCCCACTTCCTCTTATTGATTGGCCTTTATACTTTGCAGTTGCAGCATCTCTTGAAAGACGTGTTTGGTTTGGATCTTCAAAAGGTTTTGAGATATTTCCAAACATTTATGTTATTGTTGTAGGAGGACCATCAGTAGGAAAGTCCCTCCCAATGTCAAGAGCAGTAAGTATGTTGGAAAAACTCCAAGCAGTAAAAGGAGGAACATTGCAAAGTGCTTTAACCATTGCACCTGACAGTGTTACTCTTGAGAGGCTTACACAAATTCTTGCTTCTTGTGGAGATAGTAAGATTTTAAAAAATCCAGATGGCACAATCAAAAGAATCCCACATAGTTCTATCTCTATTGCCTCCGAGGATCTAGCAGTTTTGTTTCGTAAAAACACTGAGGATCTTGTGAGATTTTTTGTTCAAGGATATGATGCTCGTAACTATAGAAGGGAAACCAAAAACCAAGGAAAGGATCTAATTACAAATATTTGCATTTCCTTTTACGGTTGCACACAGCCAGAATTTATCTCCTCCCAAGACGCCTCTTTAATAATTGGACAAGGCTTTGGTTCGAGAGTTATATTTCTATGGGGAGAAGATAAAAGATTTCGAAAAGCCAAGATAGAAATAGATAAAGAACAAGAGCAAGACTACGAGGCAGTTAAAGCACATTTACAAAAACTTACAGAACTTTGTGGAGAAGTTAAGTTTTCTTCTGAGGCAGAAGAATTCTTTGTTTATTGGTATGAAAAAGACTTCGATAGAACAGTAGTAAATTCAAATAAAAAACTTGAAGCCTACTATGGGAGGAAAAAACTCCATGTTAGAAAACTTGCAATGATCTTACATTTCTTAGATAATTTTGAGTTTGAGGTTCAAAAATCCTCCGTAGAAAAAGCTCTAAAACTTCTCTGTAGTGCAGAAATCGAAATGCACAAAGCATTATGTGCAACTTCTAAAAATGTCCTCGCAACAATCTCAGAAAAAATCCTAGAATGCCTAGCAAAAAATGGCCGAGAAATGTCTATAAAAAGAATCCGCCTAGCCATGTTTGACCAAGCGGATGTTGAACAGCAAGATAAGTGTTTGGAATTCTTAAAACAAACCGGGCAGATAAAAATTATCGAGTCAAAGATTCTACTGCTCGGGGAGCAACATAACGAGTCCGGAACTTCTTAGATTCAATAGCATTGCTATAAGCTTTATTTAGCCTGTCTAGCATTTCTGGATTAGTTTTTCCTAGATAGTTTGTAAGTCTCCTATACTCAAGCGTATCTCTTGCTGGGCCTGGGACATTTTCCATCTTCATTAGGTTTTCATAACCTTTTGCTTTTTGCTGTATATCTTTAGACTCTCTCTCAACTTTCTCAATCATCGCATCAAGAAGTTCTCCAGCAGTTTTTAAATCCCCTCTCTCCAAAGCTTCCCTTACACGTTTTGGAAATATACTACCTGGAACCATTGGGGAGCGAGTAATTTTTTCTCCAGTAGTTAGGTTAAAATCTCTAATTGCCTGGTCTAGTTGCTCTCGCCTAATTCTTTCTTCATTTAAAAATTCTGGAAAACTAGGTGCCCATTGCCTCCGAAGATAATTAAGTGTTTGCATATTCTGAGGGCCAACATTTCCAAGATATTCTTTTGCAACCTCCAGAGGAGGAACTCCCTCAAAAAGATCCTGCATAGCCCTAACACTATCTCCAGCAATATTACCATAGATTTGAACATGAGGAATATTTATCCCTTGCAATCTCTGCTTTGTAGCTACGTCTATAATAGCTTTTGTGGCATCTCCTGCGATGCCTCCAATTCCTCCCACAGCAAAATAAGCTAGGAGGGTTTTTGACAAGGCAGCAACTTTAGTAGGATCATTAAGTGTGTTATTTACCTTTTCCTCTAATGTGTCTCCCTCTGAGCTTTGGAAAATACTAGTAATTGTAGGAAGTCCAGTAAAGTTTTTTCTAAACATTAAACTTCTAACAGTAGCAGCAGCTCCTCCTCCTAGAATTCCAAGAGCTAAAATCTTTGGAACTTCTGAAACTCCCCTAGACTTAATAACATCTAATGTGTCTTGAGTTTGAGCTATTGCCCATTTAGCAAGCACGAGAAAATTTGCTCTAAGTCCTCCGTGTTTTAACATCCACTTAGGTTGTCCTGTTGGGCCATAATCTCCTTGAACAGACTTAAACAATCTATAAAGTGCAAGCTTGTCTTCTTCTGGAGTTAACTTTTCTACATTATTAACTCCAAGTTCTTTCATAAACTTTTGTGACCAGCTATCTCCTGCGAGGGCTTTTGCTTTTTGTGAAGCATATAGAAGTTTTGCAGCAGAATAATTATATGTTCTACCTGCATATTCCATAAACTCAGAAAAAGACAATTTACCAATCATCTTTGTTGTATTGTAAATAAGTTCATTTACATCAACAGATGCTATTGATAAGTCTTTTAGATTTTTAATCCCAGCATCTTTAAGCATTACTTTTGCACTTCGGAGGATTGGACTTTTCTTAATAAATCCAGCTTTTGCAGCCTCTCTAAAATCCTCAAACACTCTGCCAGTTAAAGCGCTGTCAATAACATCTTTAAGATGACTTCCAACAAAACTCAATGGTGCTCGTTTGTAGAATAAAAATGGACCAGTAACAAGATTCCCTGCTCCTGTTCCAATTTGCAGCATTATTGACTTAGCTATTCCCCTAGCCCCTCGGTCTAGCCAATCGTCTTGAAAATTAACATTCGCAATATATTCAAGAATTGGTTTTAAGTCTGAGGTATTTGACAAGTCTTTTACAAGTTCTCCATTCTCCCAGGTAGTCCTAACATCTTGTTTTGGATTCCAGGGATCTTTAAGCAGTCCTACAATATTTCTTGCCTTAGGATCACTTTCAACTAAGTCAAAGAAATTTCTATCCGCAGCCCATCTCCTAGAAAATCTCTCAAAAGCCCGGTCAAAATTAGGCTCTGCAAATTCAATAGGAATTCCATCCCCCTCGGGTTTTCTTGTAGGACCATACCGGAGGTTTTGAACAGTCTTACCTAGATTTCCAGCAGCAGAGTATTTTTCAACAATAGCTTTTCTTACAACATTCTCATCAACATCTGGATGGTTTTGTTTTGTAAACTCTACAAGTTTATTTAAAATCTGTTCTGCCTCTGGACTAGATGGATAATCTCGGAGGGTCTTAGCCACACTTGCCTCCATAGGCAAAGGATAATAAAATGGATCTATCCCAGCCTCTCTAGCAACTCCATTATCTATCACAGGTTGCTTTGCGGCTATGCGGTCTTCTTGAAGTTTTCTTAAAATAGTCCTAATCTCATTATATGCTTTAAGCATTTTTGGAGTGAAATCTGTCTTAGGCAAATATGCTTGTTTTAGCCTTTCATTTTGAAAATGCCTGTGGAGTTTCATCATGTCAGAAAAACTCCCTGCTTTGTGGATAGTATCTTTAAGTCTGTTTGCTATCCCCTCTCCGTCAAGCTCAGTTTTCTCTATAAGCTTTGTAATCCTAGGAGCAATATACTGACCCTCTCTGCCATGCTCAGGTTTTTTTAAAGCTTCTGTAGAAACAGTAAACCCAGGAAGTGCTCTTGCTCTAGGCTTATCTCCAAGAGCAGGAGCTTCAATCTCATCTAAGGCTTTTGGCTGCTTTGCAATTACATTAAGTTTGCTATCTATCTCATCAACATTCTCAACAACCTCATCAAGAACTTTCCTAGATAATGCTTTCTTGTAGTCATTAACTGAAGCATCACCAAATCTGGCTTTTAGTCCTGCATAAATATCCTCCGCGAAAGCCTTTGTGCGAGGAAACCACGAACCTACTTTTGAACGCAGCTCTAGGATCTTTGCTACTCTCTCTCCAACAAGTTGGATAAGTTTCTCATTAGCATCGTCTCCTCCCAGGGAAGCTTCCATCTTAGCAACAAAGTCAGGATCTTTAGCCCTCATGCGCTCAGTTACTAAGTGTCCTACTTCATGTGGAAGCGTGTCACTTGTGGCAGCCTGGGGATTGTAATCTATCTCCTCTGTAGCAGTTTGAACCCTGCCTCTGAAGTCCTCCCCTGGAGTAATGTTGACCTTCTTTACTCCATGCTGACCTGCAAGGCCAAGCTCTTGGGTTGTAAGAGGACGTTCTACTGGAGTTGGTGAAACATCTCCAACCACATCAATTGGTTGTCTTTTTTGGGAAGCTTTTATTATATTAGGATAACGATCTGGATAAGTTCTCAAAAGGTGTAGAGCATAGTTTACAGCACCTTGCCTAACTTTATCTGCTCTTATCGTTTTTACCTCTGGATAAACACTAGAAAATTTCTCAAGGTAGCTCAGGAAATACAAATCATTTTGTTGCGAGAGTCTCCCAGGTGTATAACCTTCGTTTCTTCCATAGACTTTTTCTGCATGTTCTAACCAATCTTTTGCAGCATCATAAGCAAATTGTTCTTCGGCTTCTTTTTGTTTAGCAGAGATTCTACTGTAAAGTGTCTTCCCCTCCTGAGCAAGTTCGGCAGAACTTTTAAGCTCTGTGCTAGGTTTGTCTTGGTAAACTTCTGGAAGTTTCTCAATATCAGGTTTAAAACTAGGATCAGCAGGAGGACTTTTATCTGGCAAAAATACAGGCTTTGCTCCCTCGCCAGTTTCAATATTAGCTTTAGCTTCTTCTGGAGGCTTAGGAACCCCAATAGGCTCCTCATAACCGTAAAGTCTTTTAAGCCTCTGGAATTCTGCTTCCATATGGCCTTCAAATTCTGGCTCAGAAGCTTTTTGCTTTATAGCTTCCTCTGCACTAATTGGAGCCATAGCTTTTTTCCTAACACTTGCTTCTTTCTTGCTAGGAGGAGTTAATTCAAGTTCTCGAAGTTTCTTATAATCTGGTATAATCTCTCCTCGTTTTCCTTCAGTAGGTTTAAATTCTAGTTTTCCACTAGCAGCCTTCTCGTAAGTTTTAACAACCTCTTTAGGACTAGGTTTTTCTACTACCTCCGGAGCAGTAATTTTCTGCTCTGTGGGTTGGAACATTTTATTTATACCCTTACTTATAAATGGAACTCGTTTAGTCCATCCGCGAGGGTCATTAAAAGGAATTCCTCCTAATGCTGCAATGCCAACTCTGGAGGGATCAACTTTTCCCTCAGAAGCAACCTCTGCTCCTGTTTCAACTCCAGCACTAACAGCAGACCCAGTAGCAACTGCTTTTAATGCAGACTTTTCTGCGGTAGTTAAAGCTGGTCTTAGTGCTTTTGGAGCACCAGAAAACAAAAGTTTCTTACTTGCTTCTAAAGCCCTCATTGTAGTAGGGCCAGACATTTTTAATGTAGGTAAGTTTCCTGCAATACTTCCAGCTAAAGCCGCTTTTGGATTTTGTGCCCTGCCTTGCTCAGAAGCTTTTTGAATACTTTCTGGGAGTGACTTTCTAAACAAATAATCATAGCCAAAACCTAAACCCATACTTGCTAATACTGCCCAGCCTACGGGAGTTCCAGCAGAAACTAACGCAGCCCCAGTTCCTAAAGCTCCAACAGATGCAGGAATAGATAATGCCGTCTCCCTAACCCCAGTAACAATAGGATTCTCAGTAACGGTAGGACTTTTATTGTCATCTACTCCTTTTATTTTAGGAGGAGACAAAGAAGGATCTTCTGGTTTATCTAGCTCCTTAAACATCAACTTACTCATTTTATTCCTCCAGTAATAAAAGCTTCATATCTCCTAAGTAACTCAGAAATATACCTAGGGTCTAGTATTTTTACTGTATCTGGATGGGCTAAGATTTCCTGAACTTCTTGTAAAGAAAGACTATCAACTTCCCTGCCTCCATATTTTGATCTAAGATCAACAGGTTTAGTTCCAGTATTAAATCCTCCGCTTTCATCTCCAGATCCAATAAGTTGATTTAGGGTTATTGGAGGTTTCTGAGGAGCCTTTATCACATTTACTGGTTCTCCCGGGGCTTTAATCTGAGACATACCCCCATAATAAGAAGTAGGAAATGTTCCAGCAAGTGCAGCATTTCCAGCTCTTGAGGCATTTTCCCAAATTGCCCTAGGTCTTTCAAATTCCTGTGCAATTTTTGCAGCCTCCTCCGCAGAGTTTGCCTTAGCAATACTAGCACGTTCTTCAAAAGGACTAACTCTCATCTGACTTTCAAGTTCTTGAGTTCTCCTAGAAGCTTCCAGAGGAGCTAAAGCTTGGTCATTTAATGCTTTTTCTCTCTTGGCAATATCTCCTTGTGTTTGAGCTTCATAAGCAGCACGATATTGATTTTCTAACTCTGCTCTATGCGCGGGATTTTGTTGCCATCCAAGTTTCATCCCAGCAGTATCCGCAGCAAGATCAGACTCAGCAATGTTTTGTTTTGCTCCAGAAAGCTTAGACTGAACACTACTGGTTATTAAGTTTGGAGTTACTTTTTGTAAATGCCCTGCTAAGTTTTTAAGCTCTTGCCTATACATAGCAACATTCTCATCTGTAGGAGCCAGATTGTAGTTTGTTGCTATGAAAGACTTCATAGCAGTATCATCAGTTAAAAGCTTTCCAACATATTTTTCAACCAAAGCATTGTTAGACCTAGTTGCTTCAAGATCAATATTATACTTATTCCTAAGTTGCTCTTGGAGTTGGTTTAGTTTATACTGTTGATTTAACCTGTCAGCAGTAAACTTATTCTGACCTCCTCCGAGGACTTCATCCCAAAACTTACTTCCAGACCTTTTATAAGGCATGTAGTTTGGATCAGATATATCACCAGCAACAAATTGAACAGGCATATGTTATCCTTTGAAAAATTTTACCCCACCAAATTTACCAATAATATTCCACAAAGCAAACCAGAACTCCTTAACAGGTTTATAAACCCAACCATGTTTGAATCCCGGAATTCCACAATAATATCCACCATAAGTAGAAAGAGGCTTAACCATAAAACTATTTACTAACCACCTAGCAAGTTTATACTTTCTCATAAGTGGCACTAGATAGTTAGAAGTAATAACATACCCATTGCGTTTTTGCATAGTGTAAAACTTATCTCTACAATATCTAACAAACCAAGGAAGTTTTCCATTGTAAGATTCTAGGAAAATAAAACAACATCCAAGCCCAGCTCCTCCGGCCCTAGAATAAGATATATCACCCATCCCAGGGATAAAATTCTGCCACCAATTACCTTGATTCATCTTAGCAATATCCGCTTGTGTCTGACTTTGGTTTAAGTTAGACATGTAGTTCATAAAGTTGCCTGTAAGCTGGGTAGCATCAGAAAAATCAGGCTGTGAAATACCTGTAAACTTACCCTCGCCGGGGTTAATGCTAGGTCTTCCAAGTGCAGTTTGAACAGGATCAAGTCCATATCTCATCGAGGGCATTGATTGAGTAGCTAATCCGAGGGCTTGTCCAAAAGCTTGTTGGTTTTCAAGTTCTCGTTGTCTTTGTGCATTTCCATAAGTCATCGCACTTCCAACAACATTAATAGGAGCAGGAGATGTTCCTACTCCAAGTCTTTCCATCTGTTGGTTTGTTGCTCGCTCTATTTGAGATTGTTCTCCAGCACTTAGTTGGCCACTAAGATCAATAGAGCCAATTAGTTTTTGCAAGCCCTCATTAACTGTCGCGCGGGTTTGGAAAAATTCTGGATCAAGAGTTTTGGATGTTTCTAGCGCAGTAGCGATAAGGTCTTTACCTGGACCTTGCAAAACCTCTAAGTCAGTAAGGCTATCTGCAAGTCTGTTATCACTAATTATATCCCTCCCAATAGCATTTAACTTTGGAGCATAAGCACTGTAAAGCTCCTCCATTAAAGCTGCATATTTGGGAGAAAATTCAGCGGACTTACCATAACGTAAGTCTTCCATTTTTCCAGCAAGATCAAGCTCTGCTTTTACATACTCTGGAAGCAGAGTTTTAATCATGCTTACTTGCTCTGAGGCTGAAAGCCCCGGGCAACCTCCACTATCTTTTCCACCACTACCCATAATTTTTATTCTCCTATGAAGAAGTTAATAAGTCGCTCACTAGGAGTTATAGTCCGAAATTTATCATGTCTTTGCACTAAAAGTTTCCATCCAGTAAATCGTTGCTTGTAAATCTCAAAAGCTTTTTTCATGCACTCTGCGCAGCAAGCAGGATGACAAAGGATGTTCTTGACCCAAACAGCTTTTTGACACTCATAAGCTTTTAGCAACATTATCCCAACTGGTTTGTTGCCATTAGTAAAAACAACCAACCCACAATCTTCTAGTCCTTCCTTTATCAAACCCAAAATATCAGCTCTGCTACAGCCTGGAAAAGCTTTCCCTCGCGGGACACTTTCTACAAAATCCACAACGTCACCTATTGTCATGACAAAACTCCTGAGTTTTTAAGCACGGCTATTAAAATCTCAAGTCTGGCATTTAGATAGTCTATCTGAGTTCTAAAATTGTCTGTCATTGCTTTTGATGCAACAAACACGCTATCCCCATCAGTGGTAGTAATATTATAACAAGGAGCTGCTGTTTCTGGGGGAAAACTTGCTACTGCAATTGCTCCTTTGTAAACTACCCCTGGGGTAGTAGATGTCGCATCTGGAACAGTTAGACTTTCTCTCCAATTATTCGCAGCCGCCATGTCTGCAAACAAAACATTTGGATCTGTAAATTCGTTGCTAGAAACATTAACTGACATAAGATTGTTGTTTTAATGATTGTTCAAGACCAATATCACTACTTACGTGGACCAGCCTCGTAAGCTCTGCATCAGAAGTCCAGGTTATGTAATAACCCAGCTTCCATCCAGTTAGACCATGCAAAAGCTGGAAAACCATGTTGTCTATTGTAGGAGCTGCAAGATAGGAAGCTGGATAATAAACAGGATACTCAATAGACAAACTTTTTGCTGTAAGATTTTTACTTATTGGGTCTGTTCTTTTTCCGTCTGACACAACACTTACTGTAAGTGCTCCCTCGTTTACTGAAGATGAGAAAGTTAATTGAACTCTTGTTGGGCGTTGTTCAATAATGTTTAGCTCATTTGTAAAAGTCCTCGTAGATACTCTAGGAATTTCTATATCTTCCGAGGAAAACATCTCATAAACTTGAGAGCTTGTTATTGCAAACATCCTTCCAGCATCTTTATGTGTAGCAAATTGTCTAATATAGCCATTAACTACTGTGCTTCTATAAACACTACTATACTGTCCTGAGAGCATGTCATAGACTAAAATCCCCGGGCCTCCGTAGTAGAATCTAAACGCAAACAATGCGTAGTCGTCAAAATACCCAACGCAACACTCATCAGAAATCTGAGGATCACCAGAAAAAAGCTTCTCAACTTGTAAAGAAAATATACTATTCTTACCTTCTGTAGTGTTCTGTAAAACCGCATTAAAACTGCGGATTCCATCAGAGTTTAAAAATGCAATATCTCCAAGCAAATCTACAATAGACCTTTCGTTAATAACTCCTGTGCTAAAGAGGGATTTTTGAACAAACGTTGGTTCTCCAAAAATAGTAATCTCATAGTTAGGAGTAACTGTGAAACAATCATCAGCAGTTGCAACAAGAACTTCTCCAGAGTTTAATGTTTTGAGACAGGTAATTTTGTCGAACCCAACTGCCCAAGCAACTGTTGTTGCATCAGAAACTTTATTACCATTGTTATCAATCGCGACAACAAAATCCAAAGGTCTACCACTAACACTATGATAAAGTAACTTGCCATCAGGAGAAGCAATGAATAAAATCCCATTTGCGTAAGCCATTTGCTTTCCAACAGGAACATACTCTCTTGAAGTGGGTGTCCAGTCATCATAAGTTTGTGTCCTTCTGGCAGCTAAACCTGATGTTGATTCGTAGATAATCCAAGGTTGCTCTACTCCGTTCTGCACCACAAGTGCTTGGGGGGTTCCGTTTATTGTTGTTGAGGGAGAAATGAGAACATCTGAAGTTGCATCAGATCCATTAGACAATTTACGGAGTAAGTTTGAAGTAGAAGCCGGGACAAGTTGGAAATAGCAATCTGCGTAGAAATTAGAAAACTGAAAACCTTTTACTCTTTTAAATAATATCTCCTCTCTAGGATTAGCAAGATTGAGTTTATAATACCAAGCTTGCCCAGAAGCAATCACAATTAGATAATCACCTAAAAATGCTATTCCTCTTGGGATATATGCTCTATTGTTGTCTGTAAAATCTCTCCAATTATTAAGCAGTTCGCATTTTTTAAGAGGCTTAAGTGTTCCTAGTCTGGAGCTTACATTATAAGCTAACCCATACTCATCATCCATTAAGTTAGCATCATCAACTAGGAGGTTCATCCCTCCGAGGAAAGATTTCTGAACAGCAATCATACTGCTTTGTGTGTAGGTCTGCTTAGATTGTTGAAAAACAAATTATCATGAGGATGTCGTTGGAATTCAAACCTCATAGTCTTTCCACCAATAGTATCTTTGTGAATTCTAGAAGCTATACTTTCTGCTTTTTGTCCCCAAATCTGTGCTCGTTCTTCTGCCCCGGGCATTTCTTCATAATAAAGCTGCATGGCTTTTCCAACAATTACATCATCATATCCCTCAACCGGGAAAGTATCAGAATCATAAAACAGCCTAGGTAGCACAGGTTTGAACAAAACCTCCATACACAAACTCTCTGCGGTTTGAGGAGGAATTGTAAAGGGAAAATCTGCAATATCCAAAACTGTATATGCTGTAGTTAGCATGTTGTTATACAGTATAGCAAGAACATTGCCAGAGTCATCTGTGATAGTTACGTCTTGGGTGTTTTTCTCTAGTTTTGTAATTGATTCTATATCTTCAAACTGATTCACAGAACTGGTAGTTATCGATGTAAGTTCTATCTCCTCTGCAACAGAAGCAGCATCAGCAGTTTTTCCAACAGCATAAATAGTAAGTGCAGGAGATTCTACTGAGTTTACTGCAAGATGTAAAGGAGTTATTTCTGTAATATCCTTACACAAAGCTCTCTTGCCTTTATCCCTCCATCCTGTCCACTCATGGACCCAAGAATACATGTGGTATCTTGGGCGTAGGTCTTGAATTGTCCAAGGATATTTAGAATCAAACTCTCTAATTGCTCGGACTTTTCCTACAAAAGCAGGAAGTGCAATCTCATAATTTCCGTTCACTTGCACAATGCACTCTCTTAAACATCCCGCAAGGTCTGTTGATGTCCAAAGCTCAGAACAAGCCTCGTTTATAAATTCTACAGCAACTTGTCTTTGTGCTACATCAGAGGAAGCAATTCCTGCTTTTCTGCAAAACTTATCTACAATTGTTTTAAGTGCCATATCACAAAAGATTTTGAGGTTCGGTTACAAACTCGGCTTCAACCAAAATAGGAGAAAGTAATGTTTCACTTTTCTCTGCAACTCTCATCCATAAAGGACCAACTCCCCCCTCGTCAATCTGCTCACCTAGTGCTGCCGCAGCAAAAGCCGCAGGCTCTACTCCAGATCCAGAAATACCTGTTCGTAAACAACGAAATACATAGCGACTTCTAGCAGATTGTATATAATCTCCGTAAGTATAATCTGTGTTTTTTGTCCAATAACCTGCTCCAACCTCAGCAACAATCCAAGAAGCAGTCCCGTCTGTTACTGTTTCCCCAATAACAGCGTTTGCAATACTTGCAGGTTCTGAACTTGCTGTTGTTCCAGCAGTTGTGCAAACTAACAACTTCGTTCTGTCTGAACTTACTGCTCCATCAGCAAGAAGATAACCAGTAGAGTCGTTGCGAATTGCAGGAAGAACCCTCTCAATCAACCAAGTAACAGTTCCATCAGTCTCAGAAGTTCCCTGTGCAGCAGTTGCAATCGCAGCAGGCTCGCTAGAATTAGAAACTCCAGCAGTTGTGCATTTTAAAACTCTTGTCTCGCAGGCAGATAGTGCTCTTGAACCAACAGGATAATAAACTGAATTTACTCTGTCGAAAGGAGCAATCTTGTTTCCAGTTTCCCAAACAGGGTCAATAGAGACAAGTGTCCAAGCAACGGTGTTATCCCCAACAGGATGTGTAAGTAGTTCAGCAGTTCCTAGTAACGGAGGAACTGTTCCCGCTGTGACTCCTCCGGAGGAAGTGTAATAGATCCTAGTGATACCTCCATAAGTATAGCGTAGAAATGTTCTAGGATAAACAGTAAGTGCGTTGCTCCAGGTAATTCCTGCACAATAATGTCCTCCGCGTTCAGCATCAGAATGTAGAGCAATTCTTACTGTTCCTTCTTGTGGCCAAGTTACAGACAAGTCAGTTTCTATAAACCCATCACTTATTAGCTTTGCAAGATCTGTAAATGTCCAACTACTGTCAGTAGAACCAGAGGGACGTTGAACTGCCGCAGGCAACATTCTCAAATGCCAAGAAGTTGCTGCGATAAAATTCTGTCTATCAAACCCATCTCTCCTAGCAATTCTCATATAACCAGAAGCCCACCCCCATCCTGCAACTTGTTTTGCATCCTGAAACATCACGTGTTGAGAAAGAACTAAATTTCTAAGCCTCTTAAAAGGCACATAAGGACTGTCTGGAGATAATACTACTGGATAATCTAAACCTCCGAAATCCCTAGGATAGAGAATTGCAAGGCTTTTGTTTCTTGAGGCAAGCTCAAAAGAATTAGGACGAACTCTACCACCATAAAGGTAGAAAGACTCATTGTCACTCTCATTGCTTTCTGCCCAATAGACTTTAAAATTCTTAACTTCTATGTAAGTTTCATAATCTGCAAATCCATAACCTGCTTCAATATCAGGAGTTAGTGAAGTCCAGACTGGAGGAGTTCCTATTGGATACATATTAGTATTATCTGTGTAGTTATTCCAAGCAAAGAAAAACCTATCTCCCTCTCCGAGGGAAAATGCCATAGGAATAGCAACACGCATTCCACCATAAGGAGCAGCAGTAGCACCTTGCAACGGGGGACAGTGCAGATCCTTCATCCAAATAATCTGATTCCACCGATTCATAATTCCAAACACAAGCTGTTTTGTGGACCTCCACAATCTATCTACTTGTCCTTGAATTCGCAAGTCGTCAACAATTGCCTGGACTTCAAAACAAACCATAATCTTATGATTTGTTCCACTTACAGAAGGATGAATTGGGTAGGTTATTTTATGATACCTAGCAACCTCGCCACTTCCAGTAAAGATAAACCTTATCCCATTTTCAATCTGAGTATATCTTCCTACTGCATTGCTAAGAACTGACCAGTTGTTTATGTCATTCATCCCAGTTGCTACATTTGTGAGACGAATACAAATCCACTCGATATGATTATCAGTAATAATATCACCAAGTGCAGCAGAGGCAAAAGCAGCTGGCTCAGAACTTCCGCAAAGCCCATCAGGATTAAGATGTTGATAAACTTGAAACACCCTCCCGGAGGAAGCTATAACTTGCGAATTTAGTGCGTTATAAGAATTTGGAACATAACTAGCATAATAAGCATAATAGGGTTGCCCAAAAAGCGGGATTGCGTATCCATACTTTCCACTAAATATCTCATAACCTGTGCGCGGAAACTCTTTCCCATTAATAGTCACAGTATCATACTCTGTAACAGTTTCCTTCCCACAAACAACAGCTCGCCAGTCGAGAGTTCCATTGATTACAAGTTTCCCGAGAAACTCATGACTAACCCAAATATGTGAACCCTGCACTCCAGGTTCAGCAGTAGATCCATAACGATTATTGTCTCGTAGATTTAACCCATCAATAACAACTTTTGTTTGTGGAAACCCGGCGTGAATAAGAATTGCAGTAGTTGCAGGTCCAACAATAGTAAGACCAGTGATAGATATTCCATTTGTTCCTGGGTTTAACCAAAGTTGTGGATGATTTCCTGGGTGCCATCCAAAAGTTCTCCTCTGCCACATAGGGAGAGAGGTAAGTGTTCTGTATGGGATGTCTGCAAATGTTCCCCATCCCCAATTAACATGAGTATTTATTGAGATGTTTGCGAGGTTACAAAACTTGTTTGCAGAGATGTGAATAGGTTGACATGCAGAGTCAATAATAATATTAGTTAAATCCATCCAAGTAGAAACACTCCACAATCCCTCGTAAACTCCCCAGGTAACTAGGTTTGAAGCTACAAAACCATCAACATTTCCAAGCAACAAACTACAACCCTCCCTTATTCTATGCTCAATAGGAGAGTCGTAGAGATAATTAAAGGTCTTTGCTGTTGTGAAATCAGGATAGGGATATTTATATGCCATTATCCCAGTGTCAAAATACATTGAAATATTATGCCAGAAGCTTTCAAGTCCTGAAAATATTAAAACAATGCTTCTGTGAATAGACATAATATGAATATTGGAAACATAATTAAGTCCAATACCATTAGAAGTTCCTCGGATACCTACATAGCAATTATACAATGCAACATTAAATAAAGAAGTTGCAAATCCTAATAAGATTGCTGGAGCACAAACATACAAAATTGTTTTGCTTCTGGAAGTGTCATACTGATCACGATAAAACACGGAAAGATTCCCTGCACTACATCCAGGTCCAGCAAGAACAATACAACTGCGTCTTACATAAGACTTGTTAGTAGTTCCATCAAGATTTGAACTTATCCTAGCTGTAAATAATGTATGTTCATAATCCGCGGAGGGATCATGTTCATCGTCATCAATAAGTCCAGAACCTCCTGCTTGGCCTAGATAACAATTCTGAGCACAAGAATTGTCTAAAATCCAATCAAGCACAGTTCCTTTTACAAGTTCTGTGTAATTTGTTGGACTATCTGTTTTACCAGCGCAAGGGGCTTGAAATTGATTTCCTTGCAGATGCGCTCCAGACAAAACAAACACAGAACGATTTAAAATTCCATGAGAAGCAGGAACAAAAATAATAGAAGACCTATTAGTTCTTCCATAAGCTGTTAGACAAGCTTCTTGGATTGCAATCCAATCAATTTGATCTGTAATTGCAATAGCTCCAAGAGCGGAAGTAGTATAATAACTGTGGGTTAAAGGATATGCTGCTTGAATCTCAGTAAGACTTGCAAACCTCTCGCTAAGAGGGTGTTCATTTCCATCTCCAATATATCCATAAAGCCTAACGTCGATAACTTGATCCGCAGTCGCGAGGGACTGAACAGGCAACACCCCTTGGGATCTAAGTCTTGCAGCTTCAGTATCTAGGTTTGTATCTTCTGTGAATCTTGTTTGATCTATTGTTACTGTGAAGTTTTCTTGCAAGTATAAATTTACAAGCCTTTCAATTTCTGAAGCATTCGTAATCCTCCAATGAGTTCCACTAAGCTGTATATCATCAGAAGCAGTTGACTCATCCCAAACATAAGTTAGAACTTCTGTAGGTTGAGAGGCTCCATCAACTTTAATGCGTTTCCAAATATAATTATAGTATTTCGCCCCTGTAGGGATGTCAGGAACACTAGCTGTGCCGCTCCAAGTATCAGTAGAGACTACAATGATTCCTCGGGAAGCCCCGGGAGTAGCTGCATCAACAAGTTGATTTAACTCAGAAGCATTAAATCGTTGCCTTCCAGTAAAATCAACACCTTTTCTTAAGTCTTGTGCTGAGATAGTCATAGTAATTATTCAATATCACTGTCGCCAGTATCGCCTTCAATAGTGGTAGAAAGATTTGATAAAATCAAACCTTTGAGAAACACTGTAGGATTAGTTGAAGAAAACCACTGCCTAAGCTCTTGCCTGCTAAGTATTACTAATGTTCGGTCTACGATTTTCCCAGAGACGTTGTATATTTCGACGTTGAATTGCGCAGTCCGGTTTAGTGCAAGCTCTCCCGATGTTACACGCAACGTCGAACCATTAAGGTTAGCATTCGGTTTAACCTTAAATAGCGCTTCGCGCACAAATGTGTTTTGCGCTAGAACACCTATTGATACTAAAACCAAGATTATGATGAACAGTTTTTTCATGTTATTGAGTGATTGTGTTCGTGATAAATAATCCGTTTTTAAAAGACCATACGTTAGTAATCATGCCTGAGTCGTCAGAAGTTCTTGTATAATTTGTAAACGTCATTGTTCCCCCCAATGACCCATCGTTTGATAGGTAGTTAGTTCCACGAACAACAGTTGCGTAATTTGTTCCGGCAACATAGCTATTGCCATCAACGACAATGTTGTTATCACCTGGGTTGCTTGTTCCACCCACATGCAAGCCTCCATTCGGAATTGAAAGATATGGAGCTGATCCAGAGAATAAATACATCCCATTTTTTGAGTCTGCAACGCTATACCAAGTCAAATAGGTGGCTACATCTGCCCCGAAAGAACCAAATACCCACTTGTTTGTGCCATTGGAAGCCATAACAAGTCCTGCCGCAGTTCCATCGAAGCAATCAGAATAATAATATGCGCCTCCTGCGGCTGTTGTCTTGAGTCTAGCTCCCATCGTGCCGGTGCTTTGAAGATCAAGATAATATGGATATGTCGGAGAACACTCTCTCAGAATGTAACCATCCACTAATACATTATTGTCACCTGGATCACTATCACCTCCAACGTGCAGCCCACCATTGATTGCCACTTTCGCGGCTGGGCTTGTGGTGCCGAATCCTGTTGCGGTGGCTCCGAAGTAGTTCTTATCATTGCCGCTTTCGTAAACACCCCACAACGTTCCAACTGTTCCACCAGCCCTAGATCCCTCAATCATTAATCCGTAAGAATTATTCACAGTCCCAGGACTGGTGGCATCAAGACCATGCTTTATGTATTTTCCATACAAATACTCAGCTACCCCTAAATGGTTGGCATTGTCGATTGCAGCATTGACATATGAACCAAATATCCTGCCGCTATTTGTCGCTCCAGTTCCAACATAGGAGCTATTCAAAATTGTAAATGATCCATACCAATTTAAGGATGAATTTGTTGTAACTCCAAAGATGGAGGAATTATACAATCCATAGGAATCAGACGTTGGATTTATGAATGACTTTCCTAAGTATAATGAAATGCGATTTAGCGGAGTAATGCCAATACCAACATTACCATCAACCAATAGATTGTTGTCTCCAGCAGCACCAATTGCAGTTCCAATATGCCACCCGCCATCAACACCATAATTAGCTCCACTCTTTAGGATTGTTGAATCTCCTATTGAATTTGTTGAAATATAAATTGGCAGATAACCAGAAGTTCCAGCAGCTATTGCAACATTGGCATTCGTTGTGTTTTCACTCAATGCTAAAGCCGAACGCCATGCTGCGGCAGTTGTATTCGTCGTTTGCTCGCCAAGAGCAAGTGCAGATCTCCAACCTAATGCTGTCGTGTTGGTTACTTGTTCCCATAGCTCTAATCCATCTCTCCAACCATAGGCGTTAGCATTAGTAAGCTGCGAGGCACTAAAGGAAGTTATCGTATTTGTAAAACCTGTGATGGTATTTGTAAAACTAACATAATTTGTCATGTTAGCATACAACTCATCAAAGTTATCGTTAACTTTTCCAAATGCTGTATATAAAGTATCTCCAGTTCCTCCTCCGGCGGGGGAGTTGTTAATTACTTGCTGCGTCGCGTAACTTAACCCACAAACAACAAACACACCAAGTGTTGCAATAATTTTGTTTCTCATATTATTATCCTTCATCAGATGCTAAAATCGTTGTTGAATCCGCAGTTATTGATGTTGAGTCCGCAGTAATTCCTGAACCATTCGAATACCAAGCAGAACAGAGAGAAAAAGTGTTAGGCAAGCCAAAAAGAGGATCAGAAAATGTCCCATCAGCATCGGCAGTTATGTCAACACTATCAGCAGTAATAAATAAGTTGTCAGCAGTAATAGAAGTTACTCCATTTATATAAAGAGAATCTTCACAAACAGTAACATTTGACACAGCAAAATCTGTAAAATCATGACAACTAGAAGGATAAAGTAACTTATTAAGCTGTAGAAGAATTGGAACTACACTTGTGAAAGATGTGTATAAAAAACTGCTCCAAAGTTCCAAGCAGCAATGAGGGCCAATAATTTCCCCTGCATAGTCTGGAACAAACAATGAAGTTTCTCCTACAGCACTGAAAAGTTTATATCTATAAACTGTATGCCCTACTCTCCATCTAATACAAAGACTAAAATTTAACGCTGTTGCAAGTCTTTTTAATTGTTTCCAGCCAATAAATCTAAAACTCCAGGGAAGCATGTAGTTTATTTGATAACAAATAACTGAAGCTCCTATCCAATCTGGCCTAGATAGAGAGATTGCTGGAATTACAAGAAAAGTTTTTAACTTCTTGCAATTAGGTGCAAGCAATCTAGTAGTTTGGATATCTACCAATGTTGCGGAGGTTCTTGCAAAAGGTTGTCCAATCATAAATAAAGAGGGTTAGGAAAAAGCACTTAAAACCTAACCCTCATTATGGAGCCACAGGAACAGCAGCTTTAACAGCAGCAGCAACAGCAGCTTCCACAGCGATTTTTATAGCTTCAACTTGGTCATTGGAATAACCTTCCATCTTGACAACTTTTAGTCCATCTTTAGATTCTACCTCAAGTTTGCCGATAGAAAGCTTGTTTCCAAATGAAGTTCGAGAGAATTTAGTCTCAGCATCCTCATAGTTAATAGTTGAACACCCAGTTAGAATACTAACTGCCATTATTACTGTTAAGTGTTTTTTCATAAACTAAAAATGGTGACATACTTAGTAAACCAGGGGAAACCTCCCAAGGTTCACATCTCTCAAGTAACTTTAAACCTCCTTTTTGCAATGCTGCAAAAACAAGCTCCGAACAGAACCACTTTCCTTTAGACTTCCTACTTTCTTGTCTTCGTGAAATAAATCTGCAAACTGAGGAGTAGTCATATTTTTTTCCTTTTTGGGCTTCAATAAACTCCAGAATTTTTGCATAGTCAAAATCACCACTAATCCTAAACACATCCACTTCACAAGTGAAAGTAGGATTATCAACGAATATAATTCCTTTTCCATATTGAGACTCACATAGTAGGTTTCTTGAAACAAACCACAAAGAAGCGTGAGAATAAACAGACCTAGTTTGCCACCTAATAAGCTGGCTAATAAATCCAGGACTTTTATACAAAACAACTTTCACTTGCCTAAAAGTTCCAGAAGTTTTTGCCCCACTAGTGCAAGTATCCCACCACCCAAGGCCATTGCTCCCTTCCCATACCACGACAACCTTTCAAGGCTCGAAATCCTATCAGAAAGCACTTTCTGTTCTTTCTCACAATCCCTTTTACACAACTCGAAAGCAGCACACAAGGTATTTAACCTTGGCAATGCTCCTGTTGTCCCATCAAGTTTCCCCACTAACACTTCAGTGAGTTGTTTTAAAGAATCTGTTTGTTGCTTTAATTGCAACTCCATAGCCTCCATTCGATCTATAAGTGCTTTAAACGCGGATGGCGTTATCATTTCTTCTGGCATAAGATTACTTGGAAGTTTCATTCACAGATCCTAGTGAGTTTACTAACACATGAACATCAAAGTCCAGAAAACCAAGTCCATAGTCAAGATTGTCTGAAGCATTTGAATTGCGTCTTTTTAGTTCTCCTATAAACTGCGAAGAAATTCCTTGTCCTGAGTTTGTAATTGTCCCCAAGTCTATTAAAAAATGTGTGCAGGAGTTTGTTGGAACAGCATTAGTAACTATAATTATACTATCATTAGTCACAGATTGTCCTATTCCAATCCATCTATATTCTAAACTAAATACTACGTTTGAAGATGCTGTGAGTTGGTTAGTGGTTATACAATGGATATGAGGTTTGATATTTGAACCCTCAACATAAGAATGAGGAAATTGGAAAGTAAAAGTCGCTCTGTCTTCTGTTGATCCTCCTCCTTGGAATATTCTTACTTGGAGGTTAGTAGAGCCTGTAAGATACTGAAAAGCTGGCTCGGAGGGACCAGATGGAACACTAGAAGCACTTATTGTAACATCATCCCAATTTGTTTGCAGAACAAGGGAAACTCCATCATAGGCAAAATCATTAGTATCAACAGACCCTCGGGCAATATAATTCGAAAGTGTAAGTCCAGTATAGTTTGTTACAAAAGATTTATCTGCAAAGCTGGAAAGCTGCGAGGAAAGGTCAAGAAAATCCACATAGTTTGTTTCTCTATATCCTCCGAAAAATTCCACATTTACATTTGTAAGCATCCAGTTAGTATTTACACTAAGAATACCTCCAGAAAAACTTAGCAGATTAGTGTCTATTGAAGTCGCACTAAGTGTATTTGTTCGCAGATAATTTGAAACAGAATTATAGGTCATAAGTGGACCTATGTCATTTGTTGCTCCCAGGAGGGATAATGGAAATAGAAAAAGAAAAAACTTTTTCATATAGATAATTTACTAATATGCTCCTCGCTCATGCCGTGCTCACGCAGCACAGCCCTGGCGACCTTGCGCCGGTCGGTTTCGGAGTCGGAGATAGAATCCATCTTGGCAGAGCTGATTTTGGACTTCTGCTTGAGAAAGTCTTTGATCTTCTTGACCTCGGCCTTGTCGAGTTTGGTGTCTTTAGCCATTTATGATTTCCTCCACTGGCGGCGGGGTGATGTCTTCGAGGAAGCAAAAGCCATCGTGGACCTTGAGTGATTCGATGGTGGCTTCGTCACTATTGAAAACCACCGGCACAGTCTCGGGCGTCTCCATGTTGGTG
>JAKLES010000020.1 GCA_022711575.1 Deltaproteobacteria bacterium
AGTTATCTGGCCTATCAACATGTCGGCCTGCCCCTGCAAATTAAAATCTTTCCTTCAGCTTCTTTTACCGAATACCAGCTAAACAACTGGTGGGTTCAAGAACCGGCAGTCCGCGACTTCACCGCCGAATTGTTTAAATTCAGCTATTATTTAGCCGGGGGGTATATCCCTTTTAAATTTTCTTACTAAACGAATAAACATTATTTGAGATTATTGAGGGTTGCCCTGGCCTCATCAGCGCCGGCGAAACGCGTATTGATCGCCAAAGCAGCGTTGAGTTCTTTTTTCGCCTGCTCCCGGTTGCCGTTTTTATAGTAGGCCATGCCCAGATGATATCTGATTATCGGCTGGTCGGGTATTTTTTCCACCGCCTCTCTCAGATATGTAACAGCCGTCCCGGGGACATTTTTCTTATAATAAATCCATCCGAGGGTGTCTGAAACATGAGCATCTTCCGGCATCTGCTCTTTGGCTTTTTGCGCCAGATTCAGGGCGACATCGATATTGCCGCCATGCTCTGCATAGAGGAAAGCAAGGTTATTAGCCGCCGGAACAAAATTGGGATTTATCTTTAAAGCTTTTTCATAATACTCCTGAGCCTTACTGAAATTATTTTCATTTTCATAGATCATACCCAGCGCCATCAAAGCCGGAAGTGCCTTCGGCTCTTTGTCAACAGAAGCCAGATACTGCTTTTTTGCCTTATCCGTCAAATGCTGCCTCATATAGAACCCACCCAACAAGATTTGTAGTGAAGGCAGATTGGGATTGAGTTCAATGGCTTTCTTCATATAACTTTCCGCGGCCGGTAGATCTTTTTTTGTCTCGTAGAGTAATCCCAGCATGCTAAGAAAAACAGAATTTTGCGGCACAACTTTAATTTGTTGCTGTACTCTCTCAATCGCCTTGTCCGTACCTTTCCTACTTAAATAAACGGATGCAATCAGTTGAAGCGCCTCCACATTATCAGGCCGCAGAGATAATGCCTTTTCCAACCGCTCCAGGGCAGCTTTTTCGTTCTTTTGATACAGTAAAACTTTACTCGACTGGATATACCCTGCCGGATTACGCGGCGCATAGTTGATGACAGCATCATATTCTCTGGCCGCACCGGTTAGATCTTTTTTTGATAAATAGGCATTACCCAGAAGAATGCGTGCCTGCACGTTGGCTGGGTTGTTCTTGAGTATCATGTTAAGCTGATTGATAGCTTCGGAATAATTTTTTTCTCTCAAGTGAATATCCGCCATAACAAGTCTTGGCTGTTCCCATTTGGGATTAAGCTTGATGGCTTCTCCCAATGCAGCTTTTGCTTGCTGGACGTTACGATTGCCTGAGTGAGCAAGAGCCGCTAAATAATGCGCCATAGCCGACTGCGGATTATCTTTCACATAACCCTGAAATAAGTTTAGCGCCTGATCAAACTCATTGCGGCTCAATAAAATTCTTCCCTTCAACAGCAGGCCGTCCTGGCTTTTGGGATTGATCTTCAGAATTTTTTCCGTCAGCTTCAAACTTTCGTCATATTTTTTTTCAGCAATATAAAAATCGGCCAGCCTTGCGATGACGCTGATGTTCTTCGAATCCTGGTCGAGCGCTTTTTTAAAGGATGCTTCGGCTTTATCTTTCTTCCCTTCAAGCAAATAGAAATTGCCCAGCTGAATTTTCAAATTGGTATTTTGGGGTTCAATTTCAATTCCTTTCAAAAATTGCTTTTCCGCTTCATCTCGTTTGTTGATGATCGTATAAAAATTACCTAGCTTCATAAAACTTGCTGCATCATGAGGGGCAATTTTTGTTGCTTCGATATATTCACTTTCAGCCAATTCTTTTTTTCCGGACCGGAGATAAAATTCAGCAAGGGCAAAACGTCCGCGCAATGACTTATCATCAATCTTGACGGCAGCTTTGAGCATTTCTTCAGCGCTGGATAAATCCTTTTTGATAATGTAAAGATTGGCAAGATGAATATACGCTTCAAGTTTATTCTCTCCTTCAATCGCTTTTTTGCTCTCCGTGATCGCCTCATCCAGATTTTTGTCCAAAAGAGAAATGTTACTCAAAAGCATATGAGCCGAAGAATTTTTTGCGTCTTTGGCTAAAACAAATTCGGCCTGCTCTCTCGCCTTTTTGGTATCTTTGGACAGCAGATACAACCCACCTAACTGATTACGGGCTTCCAACATATCCGGATTTATTTCTACTGTCTTGATCAGAGAAGCATATCCTTCCCTCAGCAGCCCCATTTTCAAATAGGCCATTCCCAGCTTGTAATAAGCTTTCGAATGTTTCGGTTCCAACTGGATGATGGTTTTATATTCAATAACAGCTTCTTTAAGCTTATTTTCTGAAAAGTACGTCTCCCCTTTTTTCCAGTGACGTTCAATTTTTGACTCTTTAGAGCATCCGGAAAGCAAAATAAGAAAAGCGATAACTGATAAGATGCAAATTACACAATACATCCTTCTTTTTTCAGTATTCATACCGGTCATCTCCTCTAGGGGCTTGGATAAGTTGAAGTATCATGTTTTCTTTATAGCCACTCGTTATTTATTTTTCAAGAGATAAATAAATTTTGAATTGCAGCACCTTAAATGTTACTGAAGAAAAAGAGTAAATAAATATTTTCTTGCTGTCCTTAACAGCACACAAAAATATTTGAACAATCGCGGGGCAATATTAATTTCTAGTTACTCACATTTCTTTCATACAATAAGTTGGGTCTGCTTATTTTTATTTGCCAATTTATTTTAAAAGTGTTATTTGTATAACGTATAAATACAATCTCACAACAATGAGGTAATAAATTATGAAGAAAAGTCTGTTCGCTTTTTTATCGGTAGTTTGTGTATTTTGTTTTTTCCTCTATGCACAGGATGCTAGTGCAGAAAATCCTGCAAACAAAATACAAACATCGCACGCCGAAAGCGTGTCAACGCATGCCTCAAATAAAGGAATTGATGCTGCAAAGGCTCAAAACAATAAGAAAGTTGCAGGCGATATTGTTACGGAAATTGATAAATATGTTATCGGACCGGAAGATGTACTCCATATTTTTGTCTGGAAAGAAGAATTTCTTACCAAAACCGTTCCGGTGCGTATTGACGGCAAGATATCCCTTCCTCTTCTGGATGATATTCAGGCAGCCGGTTTAACGCCTTTGCAGTTGAAAGAGGAGTTAACCAAAAAACTGAGTGGCTTCGTGGATAACCCTACCGTAACCGTCACGGTAACAGAGGCAAACAGTTATAGAGTCTTTATTTCCGGAGAAGTCAAACAACCGGGAATTGTCCGCATCCGCAGTGAAGTTACCCTGGTTAACCTGATCATTATGGTTGGTGGTTTTACAGAATGGGCAAATAAAAGAAAAATTTTAATCTTAACGAAGGAAAACGGCAAAGAAAAAAGGGTTACGGCTAATTATAATAAAATAATTGATGGAGATATCCCGGATATTATTATCAAGCCCGGAGATACGGTGATTATTCCTTAACCTGGTTTCCAGCTTGGAATGTTTTAAAATTAGCACCCCCGATTGGAATTATTGACTCTCGGCATTATGAAAGGATTTATATGATGACTCATTACCGCACCATATTAGTTGTCATGATGTTTTTATGCATTCTGACAGCTCCCCATGTTTACGCAGCCGATATTCTCAAACAAATTCATCCCTATATTAGGGTGACAGGCGAATACAGTGACAATCTTAATTTGACCGCCGATAATCAAAAAAAGGATTTTTACACCACGATCACGCCCGGCATTAGATTCTCCAACATGGATGCCCAATCAGGCGTTAATCTGGACGCCTCAGCCGGTTATGTATTTTACAACCGATATGATGATCTCAATTACTTCACCGCCAATGTGAATCTTGAAGCCAGATATCTGACCAGTTCGCATTTTAATTTTTATTTAAGAAACGCCTTCATCCGCTCAGACGACCCGCGGGAAAGAGAATATTTTACAGTTACCCAAGATAATAAATTTGTGCTGGCGACTGAAACGCAACGGGCTGTGTTCTGGCGCAATGTGATTGAGCCGGTCGTCGAATACCAATTCGGTCCGGAGAACCGCATCGGCGTCAGGTATCGTAACAATTATTACCGTTCCGAAGATATCGCAAACAATGACAGCATTGAAAACTATATCGGTCCTTTTCTTACTTACTGGTTCAACCGGCAACACGGCATCTCTCTGGATTACGGATACACCAACGGCTATTTCGAATCGGATCCCGACCTCAACGGCCACAGAGTCGGCGGCGCCTATATGCTGCGTTTCACACCCAGGGCAACAGCCTCATTAAAGGGCGCCTATACCAAACAGACTTATACCGATGATCTGCTGGACTATGAAATCTATGAAACATCAGTCGGGCTATCCTACCAGTTCAGTCCGACATTATCAGCAGCGGCAGAAGTCGGCTATTACTGGATGGAACCCACAATCGGCTCGAAGCAAGATGGTGTCACCTTCAGGGTGGACATCACCCAGCTAGATGCGCGCACCACCTATCGGCTCAGCATGCAAGGCGGTTACACGCAGGATTTGTTCACCTCTCAAAATCTTGGCTTTCGAGAATATTACCGGGCAACCGGATCCATCACACATTTTCTGGACCGGAGATTATCCGTCGGTTGTACGGGCAGCGTGGAGCGCGCTGAATCGGAGCCAGACCGGCGGGATACCATATGGACTGCGGGCGCCAACATCACTTATCTACCCCTCCAGTGGTTACAAGTTTCGCTTGGTTATGCTTATCAACAAGACGATAGTAATTATGCGATAAATGAATATAAAGAGAACAGAGTCATGCTAAGTTTCACGGCAACTTACTGATAAGGGTCTCGGAAGCGCTTTAAGGAGCAGTTATTTATGATTAACCCTGAAAAAAAAATTACCTTTGATGAATATCTTGAAATCCTACGACGCAGAATGTGGTTCATCATTATTCCCTTTATACTCATTGTGGCCGGAGCATCACTTTACGCCATCATTGCTCCCCGGGAATATAAAGCATCAACCCTCGTTCTGGTATCGCCGCAAAGAGTTCCTGAAGATTTCGTACGCGCTACCGTTACCTCCAAAGTTGAGGAACGCTTGCAGTCGATAGCCCAGGAAGTCATGAGCCGTACCCGTCTGGAAAAAATAATCACGGAATTCAGATTATATGAAAAAGAGAGTAAAAGTCTTTCGAGGGAAGAAGTCGTTGAATTAATGCGCAAAAATATCAAGGTGGAATTGCCAACCAAAAAGGATGAAAAAGGGTTTTTCACCATCAGTTTTATCAGTCGAGATCCCAATACTGCGACGTCAGTCGCCAACCGGTTGTCTTCTTTATTTATCGAAGAAAATCTTAAAATCAGAGAACAACAAGCAACCGGAACGACTGAATTCCTGACAACCGAGTTGACACAGTCCAAAGCAAAGCTGGATCAGATGGAAGCAGCTGTTGCGCAGTACAAAAGTCGTTTCATGGGTGGGCTCCCCGAACAGAGAGATACCAACTTGAAAATTCTTGAGCAAATGCAGAATCAGCGTCAGCGTATCGAAGAAAGCCTCAGAGCCGCTGAGGATCGCAAGCTCTTTATCCAAAAACAAATCACGGACATGGAAAAGCCCGCAAGTGCAGCCGCTGCAGCCGGCATCGGGAAAGACAGTCCGTATTTGAACTCATCATTTTTAGCCGGCGATTCAGGCGGAACCTACGAAACCAAGAAGGACAAACTGAAAAGGGAACTTGAAGAACTGCGGGCAAAATATACAGACAATCATCCCGACGTCATTTCTATCAAGAAAAAATTAGCTTACCTAGAAAAGAATAAAGATTCTTATGGTAATGATGTAAAAAATGATCCTCGCTACAAAGAATTAAAAAATCAATTAATGACAACGTCGCTAGAAATAAAACGTCTCCGTAGTGAGAGTGCATCTTTTTCGTCTCAGATCAATAAATACCTGGGACGGATTGAACAGACTCCCGCAAGAGAGCAGGATATGGCCGCTCTGTTAAGAGAGTATGCAAGCACCAAAGCAGCTTATGAAACTCTGCTGAAAAAGAGCCAGGAAGCCCAGCAGGCCGAGAATCTTGAAAAACGACAGAAGGGGGAGCAGTTCAGGGTCATCGATCCCGCCAGAGTTCCCGAAGAACCCTTCACGCCAGATGTTCCAAAAATTTTACTCATCGGCCTAGTGGCCGGGCTGGCTGGAGGTTTCGCGCTGGCATTTATACGCGAACAATTGGACAGATCATTTTACGATGCAGCGGATGCGGAACTTTCACTCGGACTCAAAGTGCTGGCGACAATACCTAAAATTGAAGAAAAAGCATCATAAATTATGTATAAGAAATTTTTTGGTTTTAAAGAGAAACCCTTTGAAATAGCGCCGGATCCTGCCTTTGTATATTTGAGTGAAGTCCATCAGGAGGCCTTGGCTCATCTTCAATATGCAATTCAGGAAGGCAAGGGATTCAGCGTTATCACGGGGGAAGCAGGCACCGGGAAAACGACGCTTGTCCGCAAACTGCTAGGCAATATGGATGGCAATGTACAAACCTGTTATATTTTTAACCCGGTAATGAACCGCGTCGATTTTCTCAATTATATCTGTCATGATTTGGGCATTGACTCGGACGGCATCAAATCACTGGGCCAGAGCCTTACCGCACTTCACAATTATCTGCTTCAATGTTTCACGAACGATGAAAAGGTTTTTTTGATTATTGATGAAGCTCAAAGTTTAGAGTCGGATTTACTGCACGAGATCCGATTGCTGACCAATCTGGAAACTGCTAAATACAAACTGTTACATGTTATCCTTCTGGGGCAACCGGAATTAAACGTGACTCTTTCAGAGCCTCAGTTTCGTCCTCTCAAGCAGCGCATAGCCATTCGTTATCACCTGCGCCCCTTGACACTGAAAGAATCGAAAGAGTACATCATTTACCGATTAAAACGAGCGGGATCAAAAAACTTACGGATATTTGACGACGGCGCGATAAGGGAAATTTTCCGTTACTCGCAAGGGATTCCCCGCCTGATCAATATTGTCTGTGACAACGCATTACTGACGGGATTTTCACGGGAGCAAGCCCGTATTGGGGGAAATATCATTCAAAGTGTTATCCGTGATCTTGAAGTGAAAGAGACACCTCCGTGGAGTCTGAAGGTTAAGATAATTCTATATGTTGTTGTTATTTTGATTCTTTTAGTATGTGCTGCTTTTGGTTTGCTGTATTTTATTTCACCGGACTTATTTCATGAAACATTGAGGATGCGAAACTATGGGTAAAATGTTTGATGCTCTGCAAAAAGTGCAGCGCGAAAAATATGTAGAACCTGCAGATGAAGTTCAAAGCTCTGTGCCGGAGGACTCTGTTCTGGATGATAAACTGGTATCTGTTTTTGCTTCTTCATCCATGATAACCGAACAATTCAGAAGGCTGAGGACTCGTATTTTTAGACCCGGGATGGAAAACCCGCCCAGAATCATTATGGTCGCCAGTGCGATGCAAGGAGAAGGCAAAAGTTTCGTAGCTGTTAATTTAGCTAGCATTATCTCTCTTGAACTGCATAGCTATGCACTTTTGGTCGATTGCGATCTTAGAAACCCTTCTGTCACGCGCTGGTTCGGTCTGCAGGCAAAAAAGGGACTTTCCGACTATCTGATTGGAGAGGCTGAGATACAGGACCTTTTAATCAAGACCCCCATCGACAAACTGAGCATTCTTTCCGGTGGAAGCATTCAGGGCAATCCCGTTGAGCTGATCGGTTCCAACAAAATGAAAACTCTGTTTCAGGATTTAAAATCACGATATGATGATCGGTATATTATCATAGATTCCTCACCGATTTTAGCAACAACGGAGCCCAGCGTTTTAAACGAAATGGTTGACGGGATTATATTGGTTATCAAATCCGGTGAAACGCCCCGTGAAACCATTCAACAGGCCGTAAAATTGGTAGATAAAAATAAAATACTTGGCGTTGTACTAAACAACATGCAATTTAAAACGAAAGCATTGCTTCAACGATATTTTGGTTCTGATCGTCAGTACTACGATTACCGGCAAGCCCAATTGCATCCCGAACCGGGATTTTTGGGGAAATTATCCTTACTGGCTGGTGATATGAAAAAAATCCCGAAAAGAGTACGGGCATCAAAAAAGGATGACCTATAATATTTATTGTTCTTATAGATGTCTAATTTGAAGGGGGATAAGTGTCGATAATGGGTACCGTTATTGAAGATGATCCCATTTTTTTTGATCAGTCAAGTTTCCTTCAAATATTGCGGGTGGAAAAAATGCGAACGAAGCGGTCAAAGAAACCTTTCTTGCTTTTGCTGCTGGACGTTTCACACCTCATTGAAACTTCGCACGATATGAAATTAGTTGACAAAGTTAAAGAAGCATTAAACACATCTTTGAGAGAAGTTGATATCAGGGGTTGGTATCACCATAATAGAACCATCGGGGTGCTACTCACTGAAATGGCATCCATTGATGAAGCTTCCATTGACGCCATCACGCATAAAATTTATAATCGTTTTTGTCAAAAGCTGAATCCCAAATGGATTAACAAAATAGATATGTCTTATTTTATTCCTTGATTCATAATCAGTCGTACCAGGTTGCAATCAAAGCATTCTTGCTGACAGGGAGGAACAGCAAGCGGACAATCTGGCAAACCCTTTCAAAACTTGTAACCATAACTTCCAGTTACATATTACAAAAGCACGTCAACATGATGGTGAAATTTACATTATTTGATGAAAATAACCATTGATCTGACTCGCGCGGTTACTTGTTACTTATTGCCATAATAATTATAGATATTTGATTTCACAAGTTAATTTATGATTTTTAACGGATGGTATATAAATTGCAGAAACAAAGCGCATATAATGAACTATTGTATTGTATTACATGGTAGTGTAGAAGAGCTTTATTGCACGGTATAAAATTTTATGAATCTGCCAAAATTAAAAATGGAAAAAAACGCATCCTCTCATCCCAAAAATTTATTGAAATTGATGGATCCTGTTAACGAAGATGATCCCTCTTTTTTCAATAAGTTAGATTTCCATCATCTATTGCGGGTGGAAAGAATGCGAACTGAACGATCCAAGAAACCATTTCTTCTTTTGCTGCTGAATATTTCACGTCTCATTGATACCTCGCAAGACATAAAAGTGGTGGATAAAGTTAAAGAAGCATTAAAACCATCCCTCAGAGAAATCGATATCAGGGGTTGGTATAACAATCATAGAATCATTGGAGTGCTGTTTACCGAAATAGAATATATTGATGAAGCTTCTATTGATACGATCATCCATAAAATTTATGACCGTTTTCGTGCAAGGCTGAATCCCCATTGGATCAAGAAAATAGATATTTCCTACCATGTTTTCCCGGAGTCACAGCAGGGATTGCTGGCAGACGAACCTTTTAACATCAATCTCTACCCCGATCTTGTAAGAAAAGATTTTAGCAGAAAAATTTCTCTTTTTATGAAAAACAATTTATTTGATGTCCTGGGCAGCGCCATTGCCCTTTTGCTTTTTTCACCTATTTTTTTGATTATTGCCTTGGCCATCAAGGCCACTTCGCCCGGTCCTGTTTTCTTCCGGCAGGAACGTGTCGGATTAAATGGCAAAAAATTTCTTATGTATAAATTCAGATCCATGGCGGAAAACAATGATCCCCTCAAACACAAAGAATACGTCTCAAGGTTTATCAATCAGCAGAATGCGGCGGCAGTCGAACCGGGGATATTCAAATTGACGAATGATTCCCGCATCACACCGGTGGGTCGTTTTATACGCAAAACCAGTCTTGATGAACTTCCGCAATTTATAAACGTATTAAAAGGCGACATGTCTCTTGTTGGACCGCGTCCGCCTATTGCATACGAATGTGATCTGTATGATATTTGGCACCGCAGGCGTTTACTAGCCGCCAAACCCGGTATTACAGGACTGTGGCAAGTTATGGGCCGAAGCCGCACAACTTTTGATGAAATGGTCCGGCTTGACCTGAAGTATTTGCGGGAATGGAGTCTATGGCTGGATTTAAAAATTATTCTGATGACGCCCAAAGCCGTTATAAGTGGCCACGGGGCACTTTAACATTTTAACTTATTTTGTCATTTCCTATCTGTGGAAAGTATATTTTAAAGGAGTTCATTGTTTATGTTGCGCATGGGTGTAATCGGATATGGGTATTGGGGCCCGAATATCGTCAGAAATTTCAGCACGGCTGATGGGTCCGAAGTAAAAATGGTTTGCGATATGAATCAGCAAAGCCTCAAGAAAGTGAAAAAAAATTATCCACAAATCAATGTCACTGCTGATATTGATGAGTTGATTAAAAACCCGGAAGTTGATGCGATTGCGATTGCCACGCCTGTCTTTACCCACTATGATCTTGCTAAAAAAGCGCTTCAAGCAGGAAAGAGTGTTTTTCTGGAAAAACCTTTTACCTATACAATTGCCGAAGCAGAAGAACTGGTGGAACTGGCAGCGAAGAAAAATTTGAAACTCATGGTGGATCACACCTTTCTTTACACAGGAGCGGTGCGTAAAATTCGCCAATTGGTTGATGAAGGAGTCCTCGGCAATCTTTATTATTTCGACTCCGTCAGGATCAATCTGGGCTTATTACAACATGACGTAAACGTTGTCTGGGATCTTGCACCTCACGATATCTCCATTATGGATTACATCATTGATAAAAAACCACTGGCCGTTGTAGCAACAGGTGTCGGCCATTTTGGCCGCGGCCTGGAAGATGTCGCCTACCTTACTTTTTACTATAGCAATAACATCATAGCCCATATTAGCGTCAACTGGCTCTCACCGGTTAAACTCAGAACCACCCTGATTGGCGGAGAGAAAAAAATGCTGGTTTGGAACGATCTTGAACCGGATGAAAAAATTAGAATCTACGACAAAGGTGTTAAAGTAAGGACGAAGGAAGGACAATACAATCTGCTTGTTGATTACCGCTCGGGTGACGTGTGGGTGCCAAAGGTTCAACAAACTGAAGCACTCAAAGTAATGGCTGAAAAATTTGTTGACTACGTGAGAAATGGCGGAACAGTTGTCAATGACGGTATTGCCGGCTTGAACAACATTAAAATGTTGGTTGCAGCCAACAAGTCGCTGACTAATAAAGGTGAAATGGTTTATCTATGAGCCATGTATGCATAGCGGATGATGTCAAGCTCGGTAAAGATGTAAAACTCTCCAAGTTTATCAATCTTTATGGCTGCCGCATCGGCGACAACACAAAAATAGGCGCTTTTGTTGAGATTCAAAAGAATGTTTTTATCGGCAAGAACTGTAAAATATCAAGCCACACCTTCATCTGCGAGGGCGTAACGATTGAAGATAATGTTTTCATCGGGCACAACGTTGCCTTTATTAACGATTCATTTCCGCGAGCGACCACCGGAGATGGGAAGTTGCAGACCGAAGCCGATTGGAAAGTGGAGCCGACGCTGGTGAAAAAAGGCGCTTCTATTGGATCAGGATCAACCATTCTCGCTAATGTGACGATCGGCGAGAATGCAATCATCGGCGCCGGCAGTGTCGTCACAAAAAATGTACCGCCCGATACAATCGTCGCCGGCAATCCAGCAAAAACGCTAAGGAGAGTATAAGGCACAAGGACAAATTACTGT
>JAKLES010000200.1 GCA_022711575.1 Deltaproteobacteria bacterium
TCCAATTGCCTGACGGCATCTTCCGCGGCAGACGCATCGGATCTTTCCTGCGCTTCCATCAACCGGGAGTAATCTTCCACCGGATATTTCGCATCTACCGGAATCAAGACGAAATCAGAGGAGGAATCGCCCTGGCCGGGTAGTTTGATGGCGAATTCGACAAAATCACCGCTCTGCTCGTTTATCTTGATATTTCTTACGTATTGCTCCGGAGACAATATCTCTTCCAGGAGTGCGCCGAGTTGGACTTCTCCCCAGGTGCCACGCGACTTGACATTGGTGAGTACTTTTTTCAAATCTCCCACACCCGCAGCCAGCGTTCGCATATCGCCCAGTCCCTGATGGACCTGCTCAAGCCGTTCAGAAACCTGCTTGAATGAATCTCCCAGGCGTTTCTCCAGTGTGCTTTGCAATTTTTCATCGACGGTTTCACGCATGCGGTCAAGCTGGCGAGTATTGTCTTCCTGCATCTGTTTAAGCTTCTCGTCGATGACCAGACGGACATCCTCCATTTTTTTTTCATTGCTCGTAGTGAGCAGAGAAAGCTGCCGGGCAAAGCTTTCCATCTGATCATTTTGTATTTTAGCGATGTCGGCCATACGGGTCTGGACGGAATCGCCAAACGATTTCAGTGTTCCCGTAAGTTCCACTCTTTCCTGCTGAGCTTGTAGTTGTGTTTCTGCCCGCGACCGGGCAATCTCATCTCGCATGGAACGATCTGTTCTTTCCTGTGCATCCTGCAATGCGTTCAGCTTACCAGCAAGTGGCGTCGGGTCAATAAAACTTCGCTTCAACAGCCAAAATTGCAGCACGACAATAATCAGCAGAAAAAGCAGGATAATATATAAAAATATTTCCATTTAATCCTTCAATCCGTAAGGGCACGGGGAAACTGAAGGCTACCCGTCATATCCCTACGCTTCCGTCTTTTCTAGAACGCCCTCTGAAAATCACGATCCCGCATAATGGTCGTAAAGGCAAGATCCACTAACTGATAGCCCCGTTTTTCAAGCTCAGTTGGATTATCCGTTGCCGCCGCAGCCATTGTTACGGTGTATTCCTTGTCTAATTTTGTTGCGCCATCTTTGAAAACAAGAACCTTAAACTTGAATTCCTGATCGGTCATGGACAAAATCACAAATTGAAATTCGGGAACACCCTTGGGGGCCTTATAGCCACCGGGACCAGGACCACCCCACCAGTAACCATAGCGATAACCGTGATGGTTACGATAGTCGTCATCATAAGTGTAATCCACCAGATTGACTCCAATATGCTTAAATGCTTTCGTGAAGCTGTTCAGGTATAAATTATCCAGACTCACATTTCCCTCGTAGTTCAATTTTTTATCCGGACTGAAATAATTATAGGTTCTGGTATTTTGAGCTTGATTGTAGAAACTTGAAAGAACCAATTTTTTGCCTTTGTAACGGCTGTAATCGCCGGCACGAAAAGACGGAGCATATTTTTCCTGCGTCATCGTTATTTTAGTACCGGAAGCACATCCGGTCAAAAACAAGCCGATAATGCAAAAGGCCATGATGCCGCCCCACTTCATGGAATTTTTCATAAGAAAAAGCCCTCCTTTTATAATTACAGGATTAAGGTCGTTTAGAAACGTTTGCGGAATATAGCGGCTTGATGTTTAAAGTGTCAAGTAAAATAAAGGACTTAAAAATATAACGAAAAGATCGACTTTTTAATACAACGTCGGCAGTCCAATGTCACTGTATCCGATAATCATTAAACAAATCTTAAAATAAAAATATTCAAGACACAAAGTTCATTTTTTATTTATTTATTGATTGTTGGATATTATATATTCAACTGGACAGCAAAACTGGGTATATTTTACTCATATATTCAGATTAAATGACGCATGAAATTTTCACA
>JAKLES010000201.1 GCA_022711575.1 Deltaproteobacteria bacterium
TGTTGTTCTGCTGTTCAGCCATTTTGGTTTTTGCCGTGAGAATATCTCTCGCCTGTGGAAGTCCGGCAACCTTGCCCTGCATATCCGGTTGTATCTCGACCTTCTGAAGAATCTGCATTTGCTCGTTTCGTGTAAGTAGCGGATATAACTTGTCGATCTGTACAAATTCTTTCCAATCAACCTTCGGTGGTTGCTGTCTAGCAATCTCCGCGTTCTTCTTCATTTCCTCTACGCTGAACATGGCGTTTTCCATATTCAATCCAAGGAGTGCGTATTTCTTATCCACAGCGTTTTTCAGTTTAATAGGATCAGTCATACCTAGTTTCATTCCTACCTGAGTTGCGAACTGTAAGAACAAATCGACCTGTTGCGCCATTTGCAGTTTCTCGGCAGGGCTTACACCGATGTCTATTTCAATATCAAACTTCCCTTCAAGGTCTTCCTTGTTGACGGTAATCTGCGTCCCCAGGATTTTAACCGGATCATCGGAAGGCCATTTCTGATTGATGAAAATAAAGTCTCTTATGATTCCACTGATCGCACTGTTGCCGATTTGCTTGGCTTCCAATCTTGAACGTCTGTCGCCGGCTTTGGAAATCAGTGAAACACCTGTGGCGGTTTTGTTTAAGGAATCTCCCTGTAATCCCTGATTGTATCTTGATCTTCCCGTACCTTCTTCGGTTTCGCCCTTGGTCAACTCAATGGCTTTCAGCAAAGCCGTGATGTCAAAGTTGCCTGGGACAGCCCCTAATTTCTGAGGATCGCCTAAAATAACATCAAAGGGCTTTCTGTCCTTCAACATCTTCTGCATTCGTGGATCAGCAGTGACAAGGTTCTGATAGGTGGATTGCGCCGCCATGTCTTGAGCAAACCGTATTAAGTTGGTCTGCACTTTCGCGTCATGTTCCAAGATAGACGCGGGCGAAATACCAGCAACCTTATGGGGTTCCGGTATAATACACCCGATTCTAAACGGAGGCCGATTGTATGGGTTCTCTATTTTCTGAGCAACGACACTTCCCCCGATGGTCGTTATAATACAGGGTTCTAAAAGACCGTCCTTATCTATGTCCAGTTTGCAGTAAATCTCGTAGGCATCCAGTTCCCTAGAAAGGTCATCTTCTTTCTGCGCTCCATCCGTGATGATCTCTGTCGTGCCGTCAACCGCGTATTCAACCGCTTCCTGATCGACGGGCTTGACTTCGGGTTCTCGACCGATCATGCAACATTCGTCAAACGTACCTTTCTGATAGAGTCCGGCTTTCTCTCTTTTCCTGACTTCATCGAGGGTGATTCTGAAGGTATGATAAACCAATCTCCCTTCAATCCCGCCCCAATCGGTAATCTTGCAGTCGGAAGAATATCCGAAAGCCCAAGGAGCGAGGGCTTCCATATAAGGGCCCGCGTAAATGGTTTTCTTGCGAACAACCTTGACTTTCTCATAAATCGTGTCTTCCTGTTCAGTAGGAAGTCCGTTAGGGTCAACACCCTGAACGGGTATCTTGAGTTCGTCATATTTGGTAATGGTGTTCTGTTTGTCCAACGCCAACTGCATCATCTGTTTGGCATTTAGTCTTGGGAACTCTTTTGTCTCTAAGGTGAAGTCATCCTTGCGATAGACTTTCATCACGGAGTATCTGTAAAGACCCGCATTAAACAGGAAGTCATATAACCGTCTTTCACCATCCTGCTTTCTGAACATCTGATAGCGGATCAACTTTTGAAACTTGGAGGCTTTATCCTGGTTGTCGGATTTCATCACAAAGAAATCATCGGTGAAGATTTCCATGAGGTAGGCCAATCTCGCCTGATGGTCAGTATAAACCACCGGAGCAATAATCTTCGACCAGCCTTCTCTTTCATTCCCGTAAGGCGCACCCCTAAATC
>JAKLES010000202.1 GCA_022711575.1 Deltaproteobacteria bacterium
TTGAGTCCCCTCCGAAAAGTCGGAGCAACATAGTTAAACATTAACGAAGTAATTTATATGTGATATTAACAAGTTATAAACAATTGAATGTCAATAAAATAAATTGCTATTTCAATTATTAATCGATATCTTTGTTTCGAACATAAAGGCATAACAAATGTATCGTAAATCCAACAAAGAACCGCAACTTGATGTGTTTGCCAGTATTGCGCATATGCTTGACAAAAAAGCCAGTAAACAATACAACAATGCAAAAGGTTGGCATAATCTGTTTCGTGAACATATCACATTGAAGATTGATGAGACGCCTTTCCGTATTCTGTTTGATGAAAAGATGGGAGCTCCAAATGCATCCATATCTGTATTACTTGGCATGATGATCATGAAGGAAGCTTTTGGATACAGTGACTCCCAACTCTTTGAACAGTGCCGGTTTAATCTGTTGGCACGTGCGGCTCTTGGGCTGACCAACATTAATGATGATATTCCGGTTGAATCTACCTATTACCTGTTGCGGAAACGGATCTATGAACATCAGCGTCTCCATGATGAAGATCTGATTGAGAAAGTCTTTCAGCATATTACCAGCGAGCAAATCAAGCTTTTTGGGGTAAAAGGTGATCAAATAAGGATGGATAGCAAACTGATAGGCAGTAATATAGCTCTCTACAGCCGGTATGAAGTGATTCACCAAACATTGACTGGTTTTTACAAATCCATTGATCCTTCCATCCCGGTAAAACTGGCAAAAGACGAGAAAGGTCAACTGGCATCAATCCTGGAAGAAGAAGCTCAGAAAACAGTCTACCGGTGCACCAAAGCGGAAATCCGTACCCGAATGGATAACCTGGGTCTCATTATCTTCAAGACCCTCAAGCGCTATAAGAGATTTGCAGAAACTCCAGCCTATCAGTTACTTGAACGGGTGTTCAATGAACAATACAAACTGTTGCCTGGCAGTCAGGTTGAACTGAGACCCAAGGAAGAGATCAAGGCAGACAGCCTTCAATCCCCTCATGATCCAGATTGTACCTATCGTCATAAAGGAGACCAGGAAGTCAAAGGATATAGTGTCAATATCACCGAAACCAGCTCCGATCAGGCATTAAACCTGATCACCAGTGTGGAAGTTGAAAAAGCAAATATTCCTGATACACAATTTGTTAAATCAGCTATCGAGAATACTGTTGAAGTAACACAACAAAAAGTTGAAAAGGTCTATGCTGATGGAGCTTACCAAAGTCCAGCCCATGATGAATATTGCCAGGGAATCGACATGGTGTATACTGGTATACAGGGATACTCATCCAGATATGATCTTGAAATGACAAGGCAAGGATTGCTGGTTACTGACACAAAAACCGGAGAGAAACATCTTGCTTCTCTGGCAAAAAAGATCAATTCAAGTACGGAAGACAGATGGAAATTTACTGATAGACAAGGGAATAAGGTCTATTTTAGTCACCAGGCCATTCGAACTTCAGAACTTCGACGAACCATGAAAGCAAGGCCCATCGAAGAACTTCAAAAACGAAACAACGTTGAGGCGACCATCTTCCAATTCTCTTATCCACTTAAAAACAATAAATCGAAATATAGGGGTCTACTCAAGCAAAAAACCTTTGCTTATTGTAGATGCCTGTATATCAACTTTGTAAGAATCATGCTTTACGAGAAACAACTATGTCAAAGAACGTTGTGTGCCCAGAAATCCGGATCATTAATAATGTTTTTACGTACCCTATCTGCCATTTACCGCTCCAAAATAAATATCTGCAGAGAAAAGTGGACTGATTTATTCACCACTGTGTGTTATCGAAATCAATTTGTACTATTTAGCTAATCAATTAACCCCCTTTTCGGAGGGGACTCA
>JAKLES010000203.1 GCA_022711575.1 Deltaproteobacteria bacterium
AATTGCCCCCAATATCTGATTGCTTATTACGCAATCCTGTCTATCGGGGGAATCGTTGTCAACCTTAATCCTTTATATACTCCCGATGAACTGAAGCTGATGGCAAACACATCGAGTATGACATCTCTGGTGACCTTTGATATGGCTCTTCCGGCTATTCGCACACTGTGTAAACAAGTCAATATTCCCAGGGTAATCGCCACCGGAATCACAGACTATATTAAAGGATTTCCAGCAAGTACTTCCAAAAGCCTTGATTTGTTAGAGGGCTGGCATCATTTTTCGGAACTCATCGCCAAGTACCCGAATCCCAAACGAGTTAAAGTCCAAGTCAATCCCGAAGATCCAGCCCTGATTCAATTTACCGGCGGCACAACCGGAATCCCCAAGGGCGCCGTTCTTACCCACACCAACGTTGTGGCGGCCACAATGCAGGCCTCGCTGTGGGGAAACTCCGTAACTATGTACACACCCTATGAAAAACGTAATGTCATGGCCATACTGCCTTACTTTCATGTTTACGGCAACATTCTCGTGATGAACTGGGCTATGTTCAATTGCGCGACACAAATTCAGGTTCCTCGCTTCAACATAGATGAGGTGGTAGAACTTCTCGCCAAATTTGAAAAGATTACCTTCTTCCCGACAGTGCCCACACTGATTACCGCTCTGCTCAACCATCCCAAATCAGCGGAACTGAACCTAGGCAAAAAATTAGGTCTTTTGGCCTCGGGCGGGGGACCGATGCCCGCGGAACTCATCGAACAGGTCAACGACATGGGCATTTATTTCAATGAAGGCTATGGTCTCTCCGAATCCACCTCAGTGGGTATTTTTAGCCCCGTTCTGGGGCTAAAAAAAGTAGGGAGCATTGGTTTTCCTATACCGGATACCGATGTGCGTCTGGTGGATGTCGAAAAAGGGGAAACGGATGTCCCCGACGGTCAGCCGGGTGAAATCATCATGAAGGGACCGGTGATCATGCAGGGATACTGGAACAATCCCGGCGAGACAGCGGGACAGCTCAAAGACGGCTGGCTCCATACGGGAGACATTGCCACCAGGGACAAAGACGGCTATATTTTCATCGTGGACCGAAAGAAAGATATGATTATCGCCGGTGGATTCAACATTTACCCACGAGACATCGATGAAGTCCTCTTCCAGCATCCCAAGGTTGCCGAAGCGGTGGCTATAGGTATCAAAGACAAATACCGGGGTGAAACAGTCAAAGCGTTTGTCGTTTTAAAACCCGGAGAAAGATGCGCGGAAGAAGAAATTATCAATTTCTGCAAGGAAAAACTAGCGCCCTACAAGGTGCCTAAACTGGTTGAATTTCGCGAGTCGATTCCCAAGTCCGCAATTGGTAAAATCCTGCGTAAGGTTTTACGGGATGAAGAGGAGGCTAAAGCGAAACAAGAGCAGTAGCATAATCGGTTTTTATGTGTTCTTATTACGGTTTCGTCCCTGAACGGACAGGTCATCGGTCAAGATGAAGAGAAGACTAATTTGAACAGCTTGATCATTTGCTGAGAGGCAGCGCTTTTTCGTTTTCACGCCTCAGCGATTTTTTAGATATGCCGACTTCGATGATATCCCACGGCAGGATTTCATTTAAATCTTTTTGACGATAGACATAGAAGTCGGGATTGATGTTCACATTTTTCAGTGCCTTCATCCAGTTGCCGTGCAAACGATGCACGGCCAGGAGAATATCGCCCACGCGCCGGTCGCCCAAAGACAAAAGCGCCTGGACATAGTTCCATTTCGGCACATCGGCAATGACATTGATCTGCTTGTCCTGCCTAAACGCCTGGGAAATCTTTTTAATTCTTTTCCCGACAACCTGAACGTTCGAAAGAGCG
>JAKLES010000204.1 GCA_022711575.1 Deltaproteobacteria bacterium
CCGAACGCCGTCACCTTGGGCATTAAAACCGCCCAGGCTTTATTCTTGCCCATCTGTGCGATAAAAAGATTTTCCTCGGTATATTTAATTTTTTCAGAATTTTTCAGCGCTTGCTGATAAAGATCACTCAGCGTATACTCCTGTGCCAGACCGATAGACACGGACATCAGAGTGACAGCAAGCAGAATTATCAGACAGAACCATGCTTTCTTCATCCTCAAAAAATCCTTTCCCGGGCACAAAAGCTCTTGGCTACCGGTTGATAACACCCATCGCTCTTTGCAGCCGAGCGTAAAAAGTATTATAATTAGCCAAAGCGTTGGTATATTCATATTTGGCTTTGGTGAGCAGTGTCTGAGCATCGAGCACTTCCGTTGAACGCGCCACTCTTTCCTTATAACGGGCTTCGGAGATTCGGAAATTCTCCTCGGCCTGATCAATCACTTTTTGCGAAACGGCGATCTGGCTTTCTGCTTCCTGCAAAAGGAGATAAGCGTTCTTTATCTCCAGCGCAATTTGATCATTTAACTCTTTGTTCTGATCAATGGCCTGATTTTCTAAGGCTCTTCCGGCGTCAACCCGGAATTTCGTTTTCCCCCATTCCCAGAAATTCCAACTGGCCACCGCCATAACCTGCCAGCTTTCCATATCTTTAAATTCGGTACCGGAAACGGATGGTGAATCACCAAAGCGGGCATATTGACCGACCAGACCAACCGAAGGGAAAAATTCACTTTGCGCTGCGCGAACCATTTTACCGGCCTGCTCGGCTTTGAGAATGGAGAGCTTGAGCTCCGGTCGATGCTGCCTGGCAATGTCCAGACAGGACTGAAATGACTGGCTGAGCGGCTTATAATCGAGAATATCAACAACCTCCACGGACGATAATAACTCCCGTTTCAAAATGGTATTAAAACTTGATTTCGCTAAGTCCACGGCATTTTGCGCTCTGACCTGCGCTTGTTTACCATTAGCCAGTTCTACTTCCGCTTGCAGCAGATCATTCTTGGGGATCAAACCGACCCGGTAATAATTTTGTGCGACATCACGGTGGGCATTAAGCATCTCCACCGCCTGGCGCGCCGCGTCCCGAAGTCTTTCGGCCCGTAAAATATTATAATAGCTTATCTTGACATCCTGAACCACATCCTGAACTTTAGCTGATTCTTCAACAAAGGCGGCATCCTCGGCAATTTTACTGGCCTGATAGTTGGCCAGAATTCCACCACCGGCAAAAAGCGGCTGATGTGCTTCAATCACCCAGTTATAGTTATTGATTGTACCAGCAACCATGTTCCCCGCCGGAATCAGGGGGGGAAATCCAGGAAAAAAGAAACTTGGTTCTTCATTGAGTCGCGTATAGCTATAAGACGTGCTGAATTTTGGCAGGAATCCGGTTATCGCTTCCCTTTTCCTGGCCTCGGCGCCCTTTGCCCCTTCTTTGGCAATATTGATCACCAGACTGTTCTTGAGTGCAATATCAATACTCTCTTCAAGTGTTAAAGGTTGTACCGCCTGAATGGCTTTAGGGAAAAATAATAAAACAGCAAACGTCAGGACCAACATACATCGAATTTTAATCCTCATGTTTTTTTACTCCATTCAATATCTAAGATCATTTCTTTTTTTGAAAAAAGCTTATCTTTTGATGGCATGATCATCCAGTCGACAGAAGCCGCCCGAATCAAATGCGATAAAGCAGCTGCTATTTCACGTGGAGGAAAATTTCGCAGTTTGCCATCTTTTATGCCGATTTTAGTATATTTTCGATAAAAGATAAATGTTTAAAATAACCCTTCATCAGATGTTGGCGCATGGCACTCATCGTCTGAGCCGACAGTTCGTTTTCTCCCCGCA
>JAKLES010000205.1 GCA_022711575.1 Deltaproteobacteria bacterium
GGGTGGGCAGGTACGAAGCCATCCAGGATATACTCAAGTCCTGGCTGCCGCACATAACCATCCTGGAGCCGGCGGAATTCCGGGATGCATTTCTGGCCGACATGAAAAAGTGGGTGCAGAGGCAGGAACAAGTGGGGTCATGAAAGCAGGCGAAAGCGTCATGAATCCCACGAATCCGATAGGAGAGAGCACGATGACAGCAAGCATGGCATCCCAGTATGAAAAGGTGGGCAATCGCATTGCCCAGTACATGAAATCTTTACAGCCAGGTGATGAATCGCTTCAGGAAAAACTTGGAGTTTTTTTAAAAAGGTATGAAAAAGCCCCTTTGTTCATAGTTGGCATCGATGAATCCGTGTATGCCGAATGGCTTCGGAATCCCAATCCGGATGCGGTTAAAGAGTTTCGTCTTCCATTTCCAACAATGGTTCTGGATTTTCCGAGCGGACTTTTGCAGAAAAGCGCAAACCCGAGAATGAGCAACTCCGTTATCATCTATGTTGATACTGTCGGTGAGGATACTTATTTATTTGAGGGACTCCAGACGGCAGAAGCTTTCCAAAATGCACTCGATACGGCGCCAGTTGGTGAAAAGGACATAATCACTTCAGCCGGTTGTTCTTTAGAAGCAGGAGAGATCGGAGAGCCCTTTTCCTTCGTGGTCCAAATGATTCCGGAAACCAATGGCTTCGTCGCAAATTACAGCTGCGAGTTCATTTATGATTGCCAGGTACCCGTGGCACCGCTCCCCGGGATCACTTCCTATGCAACGTTCAGCCGCTGTCAACCGCCGTCCGGCAATTGCATGACAAAGACTCCGCTCTGTAAAATGCTCGATTCTTCAACAAACTTTACAATAGTCTTCATCATGATGGTGATTGAATATATCAATAGGCAAGATCGTTTCATCGTAAAGATCACGCCTGAAATGACAGACCGTGAAAAGCGACTTGCAGCCAAAGGCAAAAAGTTCTCATTCAGCAAAAAGCCAGCGCACATTGTTCTGGATCACTCTCAGGTCCGGGAGATCATTGCGGCCTCAAGGCAAGGAGGTACTCACTCCTCGCCATTGCCGCACCAGAGAAGAGGACACTGGAGAAGGCTCCAGTCTGACTATTTTAAAGAAAAAAAGAAGATTTGGGTGCGGCCGGCAGATATCAACAAGGGTATGTCTGTAAAGATCAATCGGAACGTCTACGAAGTTATTTCTTAATCGCGTGTTTACGACAAGGGTTTTTTGCCTGAGAACAAAACGATCAGTCGTGAACATGTAAGGTCATCCTATCCTGAAGCCTCCCCGAGGCCACAAAATAAATTTTCAATTTTTGACCACAAAATCCCTGCATCGAAAACATTATATATCAGATGCGGGGGATCACATCCTGTCCTGACCTCTTAAATCTTCCCGCGATCTCAAAAACAATCTGAGCTTTGGGTACTGGAGAAACCTCAATGGGATACCTGCGTCAACTTGGATTCTTCTTTTTCTTCGCGATCATGCCTTGCATTTCGGCTGCCATGGCGGCCGAGATCCGTACGAGCCCTTATAATTACACCTATGGGAAAGCAGCAGCCAATTCCACTGACCACGAGACATTCGTCATTTGCGAGCTTTGTCCTCCGCGCCAGATCATTGCCCTGAAACCCAGGATGACTGCCCTTGTCGTCCGTGTACCGGAAGCAGCAGCGTCGATCACCGCGGACGGTCCACCCACCGAAAAACAGACTGCCAGTGTGAAAGCAGCGAATAATTTATCGGCGGTCGACATTACCGGATCGAACCGGCCCGACCATGTTTGCGTGCCGACGATTTATTTCCGGTTCAACCGGTTCGACGTTTCCAACTACGAAAAAGAT
>JAKLES010000206.1 GCA_022711575.1 Deltaproteobacteria bacterium
GAGTCCCTTTACGCTTCTTCCGGTATCTTTGTTTCGTCTGAGGCCAAAAAGCCCGATGCGAGAAAGAAATGGTTACCATTCGCCATTCTAACCATCATTTTTTTCTTTGTCGTCGGGATTGTTGCTTTACTGTATTGGCTGGATGTCCGTAAAACGCCTCCTGCTGTAAAGATTGTTCAGAGTCCGGGCATTGCAAGGACCCAGCCTATGAGGGAATTGCCCCCTGCTTCAGTTTCGAAAACACCGGCGTTAGTGCCTGCGGCACAGCCTGAAGTTGCTGTACCGCCCCCCGTGAAAGTTGAAAAGACACCAACAACGGACAACTTTCCAGCAGAGGTCAAAGAAAAAAAGCAAAACGCGGCGATTCCGGCAAAGGTGAAGGGGAAAAAACAAAATACAGTAATTCCCGCCGCCAGGATGAAACAGAATGCGTTGCCTAAGCCGGAACTGGCTGATTCTAACATGCTTTATGCACAGGCTTTGCAAAAGCAAAATGAAGGTAAACTGGAAGAAGCTAAAGCACTCTATGAAAGGGTTATAAAAGCAGATCCGCGTCATGTATCCGCCTTGAATAATTTGGGTGTGATCTTCATGAGCCGGAAAATGTATCAACAGGCCGTCATCAGTTTTAAAAAAGCGCTGAATATCCGGTATAATTACGTTGATGCGCATTATAATTTGGCCTGTCTTTACGCGCAAAAAAATGATACGGAACTGAGCCTGTTTTATCTAAAAAACGCGATTAATTTTAATCCGGAAGTCAGGCAATGGGCAGCCCGAGATGACGATTTAAAAAACCTCACAGATCTGCCTGAGTTTAAAAAAATAATGCAGGCACGGAATAATTGAAATGACATTTATGAAAAACCACCTTGGAATATTGATATTACGCTTTGCGGTAGTGGCGGTTTTGATGATGGGCGTGGTAGCGCCTGGATTTGCCGCGCGGATAGACAAAGGCACGCCGGCCAAGCCGGCGTCAACCATGACATCGCCTTCGTCGCAGACTGCGCCGCAACCTCCGGCTCCCGCCACGCCGGAAAAGTCCCAACCCGTTTCCGAAGCCCCTCAGGTATCCAATGTTCCCGCGACGGAGCAGGCCGCAAGCGCACCACAGGAACCCACGAAAGTTGGAACCGAAACAGTGCCGTCATCAATCGCTGCCGGACAGGAAACTATTTTACGTAAAGCGGGAGATAAGGTGCCCGCACGAAAAACTCTTACAAAGCCGGAGACTAGAAAGACTGCCGATAAATACGTCACCTTGGATTTCGATAATGTGAATATTGAAACATTTGTGAAATTTGTCAGCGAACTGACCGGCAAGAATTTTATCATCGATGAAAAAGTTAAAGGTAAGGTTACCATCCTTTCGCCCAAGAAAATACCGCTTCATGACGTTTATAAAGTATTCCTGTCGGTTCTGGAAATAAACGGATTTGCGACGGTTCCAGTTGGCAATATGATCAAGATTGTCCCTTCGATTGTCGCACGGGAAAAAAGTTTGGAAACGAGGATCAAAAAGGACACGTCCGATCCGGATGACAGAATGGTCACTCAGATCATTGCGTTGGAGCGGGCCAACCCCGATGAAGTCAAGCGCGTGCTGGATCCAATTATTTCCAAAACCAGTTCAGTCTTGTCCTATCCGCCGGCTGGTATTTTGATTATCACCGATTACCTTTCCAACATCCGGCGACTGCAGGAAATAGTCAAAGCGCTGGATGTGGAAGGCGCGGGCGAACAGATTACCTATCTGCCTTTGCTCAATGCTTCCGCATCGGAAGTGGCCAAATCTCTGACCAACGTTTTCCAGCAGCGCCGACCCAACCTCACGCCGATTCGGATGGTGCC
>JAKLES010000207.1 GCA_022711575.1 Deltaproteobacteria bacterium
TTGACTTGTTCGCCATTTACAACGAGGTCAATAAACTCTTCTTCAGGTTCTGCTGCCGCGACTTCTTCGGATTCGGTTTCTACTTCTTCCTCGTCCGGATCTTCGACCTCTTTCTCTTCTTCCTCATCACCGCCAAGGAATTTGAGCATTCGGTCATTAACTTCGACTTCCGGTGCGGATTGGTCGATTTCGTCCATTGTTTAATACTCCAGGGTTAAAACTATTTGAATCTCGACAAGAAACTAGGCTTGTCAATCTGCATTTTAATCATTTTTCCGGTTTCCGCAACTTCCTTGATATTCTTTTCAATCTTGTTCAATAACTGCAACGCAATAACTAGGCGATTATGAGTAGATTCATCCCCTAACGCAGACTGCTCCATGCTTGAGATAATCCCGTTACGAACCTTGTCTATCGACTCTGTGAATATCGGATTAGATAAAACACGTTCGGCCTCTTCGCCTCGAATCATTTCTTCATGTTCGGTCATAACGCTCCAATCAGTATTAACTCTATATCGTCTTCTTCTCGCCGTTGCAATTCTTTGTAAATAGCAATAACGCGCTCAATATTTCCAACTTGATCTGCATGATACAACTTTCTCTGATAGCCGTACGCTTTTGAAAGCTGTTTGATCTCGACTTTATCTATTACTTCGACAGGTTTTATTACATTAACCGGATCAGACTCAGTTAATGGTTCAGTTTCAGTTATTGGCTCTTCGATATTTCGATTCTCAATTTCAATGAATAACTCAACTTCTTCCGGCGTATTGAATATTAGAATCTTTCCATCGCGCTCAATCCAGCGGAGTTTCTTCTTCCCTTTGCCGTGACCAACGCCACCATCTTGCCGCCTTTCTCCCGGCGGAACGTCTTCCTCATCAGAAGGCGCAAACCAGACAGGCGGAAACCAGTTATTAGCGAACCAATCGTAATACCAGCCCTGCTCAAGTGCCATCTATGACAACTCCGGTACGGTTGTTTTCTGCATCGAAACTTCCGCTAATACGTACCGTAGTTCCATCTACAGGGGAAGTGAATGTAATCGTGCTCCCGACTCTTTCACTCGTCCCGGCCAAAGCTGCAAGCATGATCCTCTGCACATCACGAAGCGTTAGACCGCCTTCTACCGAACCTAGCAATGGATCGCCAGCAGCACCAGCAGCGGCTAGAAGGTCTTGCGCTTCACTTGAGCCAATCAGGTAAGTCCAAACTGCATCCCCTACATTACCCGTTGTCAATCCGGTTCCGGTAACGACTAGATCAATCTCCATGTTGCCATAAGCCGCAATGGTGGCGTCTAAATCACCTTGCCCGAGCAGATCAACCGCAAGCGATGCGATTCCTTCCATTGATGCAGATAGATCGCCTGACCCGTCAAGATCGGCGCTCATGTTCAGCAATCCGTTAATCGTCGCAGAAAGCGAACCTTCTCCGGACATTGCCGAAAACATGGCAACCGCAAGCGCACCAATGGCGGCTAGATCACCTGCGCCCGTAAGATCAATAGACATAGGACGGGAAGCGATAAGCGATGATGCAATGGTTCCGCTTCCGGTTCCCCGCATGGACATGCCGCCTGACTTGGCTGCCATGATCCATGCAGACGGAGGAAGATTACCTACCGGAACGGATGCGCGGCTATCCGTTGTCCCTGTAAGAATGTTGCGCTCTGCTGCCGTTCGGTGTCCTTGATAAACACCAACTTGAGGCCTCCATCCGTCAATATTCGTCGAGCCGACGATTCTACCTGTCAGGTTATGCCGGTATCCGTTCTGCAACAGTCCCATTTAACAATGTCTCCAATTTCGTCCCTCAACGACAAGGTGAACGCAACTAACTGACA
>JAKLES010000208.1 GCA_022711575.1 Deltaproteobacteria bacterium
TTAAGGAGAACAAAATGCCCCGGCCCAAGTGTTGCCGTAATGTTTACGGCGTTCCTGATAAAAATTATTTCAAGCCACGCGGAATTCCCTCGGTGGAACTTGAGGAAATCGTGTTACATCTTGATGAATTTGAAGCGATTCGCCTGGCGGATTATGAACAGCTTTATCAGGAAGAAGCCGCCACCCGGATGAACATTTCCCGCCAGACATTTGGTAGAATTATTGAAGTGGCACACAAAAAAATAGCGGATGTTCTGCTGAACGGGAAAGCGCTGAAAATTGAAGGAGGGGAAGTTGCCTTAGACAAAAAGAAATCTTGCTGTCATGTTAAAGGACGCAAGAGTGCAAGAAACAATCAATAATCTTAAAGGAGAAATTTATGAAAATCGCATTACCATCCTATCAAAACCAAGTTGACGAACATTTTGGCCATTGTGAATACTTTACCGTATTTACGGTTGACGACAAAAATAACATACTATCACAAGAAACCATCACACCGCCTGCCGGCTGCGGCTGCAAATCAAACATTGCGTCGATACTGGCTCAGATGGGCGTGAAATATATGCTGGCCGGAAATATGGGACAAGGTGCCGTAAATGTCCTGGGAAACAACGGAATCCAGGTTTTACGCGGCTGCTCCGGCAATGTAAAAGAAGTTGCGGAAAAATGGCTTGCGGGTAATCTCCATGATTCCGGCCTGGCCTGCGCACAGCATGAACACGGTTGCCATAATGATTGACGTCAAAAGTTAGGGTTCTGATATGAAAGTCGGAAACACCCCGAAATCTTTGCCTTTCGATCATGGAGACGAACAAAACATAATTCTCGATTCTATTGCGGACGGTGTTTTTACCGTCGATCAGGATTGGCGGATCACCTCTTTCAACCGAGCAGCCCAGGAGATTACGAAGGTCTCCCGGACCGAAGCTGTCGGCCAATTGTGCAAGGATGTCCTGAAAGCGGACATCTGCGAGAAAAACTGTTGTTTGCGCACAACCATGAAAACTGGCGCGCCAATTATCAACAAAAAGGTTAATATCATCGACGCGGAAGGTAGAAAGCTTCCGATCAGCATTTCCACGGCACTGCTGCGCAACAAAAGTGGGAAACTTTTGGGCGCGGTGGAAACATTTCGAGACATCAGTGTCGAAGAAGATCTACGCAAAGCCATCCAGTCGAAATATTCATTCGAGGATATCATTTCCAAAAATCACAAAATGCTGCAGCTATGTGACATTCTTCCTGATATCGCTGCCAGTTCAAGCACCGTCCTAATCGAGGGTGAAAGCGGCACGGGCAAGGAACTGATCGCCCGCGCCATGCATAATCTCAGTCCCAGAAAAAAGCAGCCCTTTCTTGCCGTCAACTGCAGCGCTCTACCGGATACGCTTCTGGAGTCTGAGCTCTTCGGCTACAAGGCGGGTGCATTCACCGATGCGAAAAAAGACAAGCCCGGACGGTTCTGCCTGGCTGAAAACGGCACGCTGTTTCTCGACGAAATAGGCGAGATAACGCTAGCAATGCAAGTAAAACTGCTCCGGGTTTTACAGGAAAAAACCTATGAACCGCTTGGCGCGACCCAAAGCGTTAAACATAATGTGCGCATCATCGCGGCCACAAATAAAAATCTCGAAGAGCTCGTCCATCAGAACCGCTTCCGCGAAGATTTGTTCTACCGAATCAATGTCTTTAAAATCAACCTCCCGCCGTTGCGCGAACGGATGGAAGATATTCCTCTGCTGATCGACCATTTTGTCGGTCGCTTCAACATCCTACAAAAGAAGAATATCGAAGGGGTTAGCGACGAAGCAATGTCCTTGCT
>JAKLES010000209.1 GCA_022711575.1 Deltaproteobacteria bacterium
AACGAGCAAATGCAGATTCTTCAGAAGGTCGAGATACAACCGGATATGCAGGGCAAGGTTGCCGGACTTCCACAGGCGAGAGATATTCTCACGGCAAAAACCAAAATGGCTGAACAGCAGAACAACACTCAAGGAGCCATACAGGAATTGGCTATTGCGAGAGAGAAACACGCAATGGATATGCAGGGCAAGAAGGTTGACCAAAGGGCGAAACTTGTTGACGTATTGACTAAGGCTTATCAGGCCGAGAAAGGGAAAAATGACAGAGCAGGAGATAATCAACCGAGGCAGTGATGCGGAGCAGTTCAAGAGATATTTGGAGGATAACCCCTACTTCACAAGCGTTATCGCTCTTTCAAAGCAAATGCTCTGGCAGAATATCTGTTCATTAAGGCCGGACGAACAAATGAAGTTTACGGTTCTGAAGTCTCAAGAGCAAGCGATTGAGGAACTTATGAACCTGGTGGAGATTGACATTTACGAGGGTCAGAAAGCCATTTCACGGGTACAGAACCCTGAACATGGGGGCGAGGTTTACCAGAAAGGAGATGTTTTATGATTGAATACGAGGGTCAGCGTATCGACAACAACGACTATCTGATGAAAAGAATGAAGGGGTCGTTGCAACAGAAAGACGCTGAGATTGCAGCCCTGAAATCTCAACTAGAGGAAACCATAAGGGTGAAGGACGGGAAGATAGAGGCTCTTGAGAAAAGCGTGACGTTTTTCAAGAAGCGATACCACAACACATTAAAGCCAAGAGATAAGCCGAGGTCTGAAACAACAGACGACGAGTCTCAGGGGATGCAGGAAACTGCGGGAGAAGTCCCGGCAAGTCCCCCCATTTCGACTTAGGAGAAGATATGCAGAATTTAACGAGTTTATCACAGAGTTCATCGGGGATCATCACAGCCAAGAAAGCGTTTAAGACGCTTGACGGCGTTGGCGCGAAAACTGGCACAACGGTTGGCGTTGTTGAATACGGTGTCGGCCCTGTTCACCAGAGCGTGTTTACCTTTACGGCAACACCAATTTCCCTTCGGGATACGGAACAGGGTGGGGGCGTAAAGTTCTACGATTTTCCGGAGGGAAGAATCCTTTTCTTGGGTGCAACGGGGTCTATTGCGCTAACAACTACAAGTGTTCTGGCCAACACATTGAACGCGGGAGTGACATATAACTGGGGAATTGGTAGTACTACACAGGCCAATGGAACACTGGCGACCACAGAACAGAATATTCTTCAGACAACAAACGGCACAGCCAGTGCAACCATTAATGTAGCGGGGGCAGCATCAAAGGGAGTCGGTGTGTTGACACCCCTCGATGGAACGACCACTGCTATTGATGCTTATTTGAATGTAGGTATTGCAACAAATACCGATATTGACGGAGATGCGACGGTTACAATCACAGGAACAGCAACGATTACATGGATGAACCTTGGCGATTACTAAAGTTTACATATTAGGCAAAGGGGCGGGATGGGACGATGCTCCGATGATTCACGGAGAGAGCGACCGGCAAGTATGGGGCTTAAACGATCATATCATGTCCCGCCCTTTTGACATCATCTTTGAACCGCACGATGTTGAATGGTGGAAAGAGCATTGCGACGAGGACACATGGTATCACAAGACCGCACCGCGGTATCTTCAGCACTTCAAGAAAGTGAACGAGATGGAGATTCCCTACTTGACGCTGAAGCACTACGATTTTATTCCCACCAGCAAGCCGTATCCTGTGGAGGAAATATGCGAGTCATTCGGCATAGA
>JAKLES010000021.1 GCA_022711575.1 Deltaproteobacteria bacterium
AAGCCTATAAAGTTATTCTGTGAATCACAAAGGGTGGTCGATGCAGAAGACAGCATTCAAATCGGCGCCTCCTTTGTTGATGCTGATTTTAAGAGCTACAAAGCGCTCCAGACCTACCTGATGTAATCCACCACAAAATAAATCTGTTATCTCACGTCTAAAGTCTCACCTCCCGTGATGCTCACAGCCCCTGCCAGTTGACAATCATTGAATCATCGTTAATCTTCATCTAAGAGGAGACTTGACATGGGCAGACGGGAGAGACCGGATGAAAAACATAGTTATCGATATCATCATGTTGTGTTTTATATTCGCTTGCCAAAGCGGTAATTCGCAACCATCGGAGGTCAATAATAAAATGATAAAAGCTCATGATACAAAAAATGAGGCTGTGGCTACGTTGGCTGGTGGATGCTTCTGGTGTGTAGCTTCCGATATGAAAAAATTGCCCGGTGTGATGAAGGTTATTTCCGGCTATGCAGGCGGAACGGGAGAAAATCCTACATATGAATCCTACGAAAAAAAAGGATATTTGGAAGCGGTACAGGTTTATTATGATCCGCGTCAGGTTTCTTATGACCAGGTATTGAATTATTTTTTGCAACATATTGATCCGACGGATGCGGGCGGTCAATTTGCTGATCGCGGTCCCGGATACCGGAGCGCAATTTTTTATAAAAACGATGAAGAGCAAAAAATCGCAAATCAGGTTTTGCAGACCATCGCCAAATCGGGAAAATTTGACAAGCCGATTGTGACGGGAATCATTAAATTCAGTGGTTTTTATCCGGCAGAAAATTATCATCAAGATTACGACGAGAAGAATCCTTTACATTACAAATCCTATCGCAGCGGATCAGGCAGGGAAAGGTTTATTCAAGACGTCTGGAAAAATGATAAAACCAAAACACCGGCGGCGGTTCCAAATTACACGAAGCCGGATGACGAAACCCTCAAGAAAAGACTTACAAAAACGCAATACGATGTTACACAGAAACGTGGGACTGAGCCTCCTTTCCAAAATGAACATGTCCATAATAAAAGAGAAGGTATCTACGTCGATGTTGTTTCCGGGGAACCGCTTTTCAGTTCACTGGATAAATATGACTCCGGCACCGGCTGGCCGAGTTTTACGCGGCCATTGGAGCCGGGTAATATCATAGAGAAGGAAGACCGCACCCTATTTACAACGCGAACAGAAGTCCGGAGTAAACACGCCGATTCTCATCTGGGGCATGTGTTTCCAGATGGTCCGGGACCTGCCGGTATGCGCTACTGCATGAATTCTGCAGCATTGCGATTTATCCCGAAAGAGGATCTGGAAAAAGAAGGTTACGGCCGATATTTGAAATTATTTTCACCAAGCAGGTAGCGCGCAGTACAAGGAATATCATCGTTATCACGATAAAATCAAATTTGCTTACGACCAGACATTTCCGTCCGAACATACGCTGCAATCTCACGCACATTGTTCATGACCTCCGGCAGATCAATAGTCAGCAAACGTCGATTTTCCATGACAATCTTTCCGTGAATGATGCTGGTGATTACATCTGCTCCGCGCGCTGCATAGACGAGTTGGGAGTATGGATTGTAAAGAGGCGTCAGGTGGGGTTGGTTCATATCAACAAGGATGATATCAGCCTCCTTGCCCACTTCAATAGAACCGATCAGACTATCCAGACCTAGAACATGAGCGCCGCCGATCGTGGCCATTTGCACGACAGTTTGTGCGCTCATGACTGTGGGGTCGAGCCGGGTTACCTTATGAATTTTTGCCGATGCATCCATCTCCCGGAACATGTCCAGGGCGTTGTTGCTGGCGGAACCGTCCGTGCCCAGGCCAACCGTTATGCCTCGTTTGAGCATTTGCGGTACAGGTGCAACGCCCGCAGCCAATTTCATGGAACTGACCGGGTTATGGGAAACGCTCACGCCCAGGTCAGCGAAAATCGCAATGTCTTCGAGGCTAAGCCAATTGCAATGCACGGCGATGGTCTGCTGATCCAGCACCCCCAGATCTAAAAGATGCCGCGCCGGTTTTTTGCCATAGCGTTTTTCAATCGTCTCGATCTCGTCTTTGTTTTCCAGAAGGTGGGTCAGGAACATAATTCCGTTCTCGCGGGCCGCTGCCTTCACGTTCATCAGCGTTTGCGGAGAGCAGGTATAGGGAGAATGGCAGAAGAAGGCCGGCGTGATCATCGGCGCGGAAGAAATCCAGCGTGCGACAAAGCGCTGAGCTGCTGCCATCATTTTTTCGTATTTGGGATTGTCCGGTGTTGCAAAATCGGCAAATCCCTGGGAAACCACGGCGCGCATACCGCAAGCCTGCACGGCTTCGGCAATTTGATTTTCAAAAAAATATCCGTCGCAAAACGTCGTCGTACCGGAAAGGATCATTTCGGCCATGGCCAGCATGGCGCCGTCATAAACCATTTTTTTATTGACGAAGCGCGCCTCCGCAGGAAAAATGTGTTTCGTGAGCCAGTCCATCAGCGGCAAATCATCCGCCATGCCCCGGAAGCAGACCATCGGTAAATGGGTGTGGGTGTTGACCAATCCCGGCAGAACAAGACAACCGGTTGCATTGATCATTCTTACGGCCTGCACCGGGCGTGATTTGTCCACCAGGGTAATACAGCCATTTTGAATACCAATCATGGCATCTTCGAGGATCTCCATCGTTGCGGACATCGTCAGCAAGGTTCCGCCCGAAATCACAATATCAAAAGTTGTCGGCTGCATCATTCGTTCACTTTCGTTAATTAAATTCAATTTTGTAGTAGATGTCGACACCACTTGCCCGTCCCGTCTGACTCTCAACCTGCCATTTTGGAGAAATATCATAACGCAGAGAAAATAAATTACCCTCGGAAAAAAGCGAACGGCCATAGCTGATATAGAGCTTCGGGGTTAAATATTTACCAACGACCAACATGGTTTGCGAGACGCCTTCCGGTGTGCTGGTCACGCCTATGCCGGTGGGCGCCACTTTGATGGGCTTATATCCCATGTGGCCATTGGGTTCCATGACATCCGCCTTTATTTCAAATGTGGACAGTCCCAGACGGTTTTTGATCTGTTTTTGGAGTTTCTCGGATTGGCGTGAGGTCAGTAACGCACTTGCCGCCGTCACCAGGAGATTAGCCTGCTGGGTGTTGCTGCCGAGCGGGTGACCGAGGACGATATAGGCCAGGATGTCCATATCCTGCATGAAGGGCTCCGAATAAAGTTTAACCAGGGGCGTCTGAAGCGTACCGCTGACTACGACACCCGCCCGCACATCACCGATTGTTTTGAGAGCCAGGATATCCAGAGAAGGCTGGTTAATCAGACCGCCGGCATAATAAAGGCGTCCGCGAATAATTTCCAGGTTCACGCCATAGGTCTGATAACGGCCTTTGACCGTCCGAATTTCACCCCGGCCGGTCATTTTATCGATCTCGCGGAATTGCAGATCGACATTGCCACCCAGTTGTGCGTCGATTCCCGACGCTTTGAACAAAACGGAATCGCCTAGGACCAGTCTGACCTGAACATCGGTTTCCAGGGGCAGCTTTTTGGCTGTGGGTTTTGTCTTGCCTTCAATGATGACATCGGGGCTTGCCTCAACAGGGCCTTGTGATTGTGATCCGATGATCTGAACCGCAGGCAGAAAGACTTCTCCCCGAATGGATAATTTTTCAGGCGTTCCGGCAAAGGAAAGTCTGGGCGAACTTTGCACCTGAAGCTCAGGGAAGTAAATGGTCTGAAACCGTTCACCGTTCAGACGTCCCTCGAAGCTTACGACCTGAATCCCTTTCATTCGAATGAGCGCAGAGCCATCGATGTAACCGGGGCCGGAAACAGCCCGGAAGGAATCGACGATGATGGCATTTTTCGTGAGCCGCGCGGTAATCTGCGCATCTTTAAGGGAGATGCCTGCCGTCGGTAGATACGCTCCTGCTTTTGATAAATGGACATTCCCTTCAAGCAGCGGGTTGGCCCAGTTTCCCCTCATCTTTAGATCCAGATCGAGTTCTCCGCGGCTTTCTTGCAGCAGTCCCGGGAATAAGACGCCTAGGGCGCCTTTTTCCCGAACCTGTCCGGTGAGGGATGCCTGAAGACTTTTCCGGTTGTCCATGGCAATCGGGAAACGCGCGGCAATCGGCAGCCGGAAACGGCCCTGCAATTTTCCAAAGTCCGAAAGGGTCATGTTTAGATCACCGCTGATCGCTTCTTCCCGCCAGACCCAGGTAAAAGCTGCGTTGCGCAGATCAACACTCACATCGCCCTGCTGTCCCTCCCAGTGGATTTTTGATTGCGCAAGGGTCGTGTGACCCGTCAAATCAAGACCTCGGTTCGGCAGGAGTTTCCCGCGAATCTCTCCGCCCGTTTGTCCTTCCAGTCTGATGTGACCGGGCAGCCAGACCGAAAAAGGCGCAAGATTCAGTCCCTGCCATTGCAGATGGACATCGCCTTTATCCGGCAGCGCCAGGCGAGCAGGCAATGAAGAGATAAAAGCACCTTTGAGTGTTCCGCCCTGGGACAAATGAATATCCAGTTTGGCCTGGGTGCCTTGTTCGTTGGCTTCCAGTGTAAACTCGCTTTGACTGATGGTTACAGGCTGACCCTGCGCCTGAAGAGTTCCTCTGGCGAAAAATTTTCCGGTGAACGACAGGCGTTTCTGAGGCAGAAGTTTTAGAAGAATATTTCCGCTGCTTGAGCCCGTGACCAGCTCTGAATTCATCCAGGCATTGGCTCGGGCTATATTCAAGTTATTCCAGGTAAGCGCAAGTGAACCGGTCAGAGGTTCTCCGGCCAGTTTGCCGGATAGTCTGAGTGTTTCAGAATCCCTGCCGGTAAGTATCATCGGTTCAATAGAGAGGTTTTTCGATGTTATGGAAAGCCCGACAGGTTGAACAAGTCTCCAGGGGCCGACGTTATCCGTGCCATTCAAGTCGGCAATTTCTCCCTGCCAGCTGTTGTTATGATATGATCCGGACAAGGCCAGATGCGTTTCATACTGGTGGGAGCGAAGCGCGGCGACGAATGTGTGCCGGGGCGCCGTTCCATTTAACCGCAGGGTTACGGTGTCCGCTACAAAGCTCTGATAGCGAAGTTTATTTATGGTTGCTCTTATGTCTATGGGTGAGGCTTTTTGATCTTCGATGATGGCGGTGAGATTTGCCGCAACGAACTCCAAACCGCCTGCGTTTAAACCACTGGCCTGAGCGGAGACGCCGCCGCTGGGTCTGCCGTTATGCCAGCGCATCCAGCCATCAGCCTTCATCTTGCCTGCGGTCTTGGGAAGAAGCCTGGAAAGATCGCTGATCCGTGCGGTAAAGTCCACTTTATGCTTGATGTTCCCCCGGGCGGTGATTTGAAAACCTTTTCCCTGAAAAGCGAGGCGCTGAATCCGCACATCGTTGTCAACAAAATTTGCACGGAGATCACCGGTCAGCTGTTGTCCATGCAGACGGCTTTGTCGGATTATGCCCGTTACTTCGCCACTCATTTTTTCTTGTTGCGGGGCCGATACATAACCCGAAAGATCAAAATTAATGACACCGGCCCAGCCGGGTTCAATACTGGCCGGATTGAGATACCGGCCGGTAAGATTTCCTTCTATCGCTAGGCCATTCTGCCAGTTGATATTTAATCGGCCGCCCAGCTTGCCATTGAGCGCCGTTCCCTGTATCGCTTTCAGGGTTACGCCTTGGCTGTCTCCCGAATAGTCGCTTGCCATGCTGATGGATTGCCGATTTATCCCCTTGTTGATGAGATGGATGTGTCCTGCGTATTGCTTAAGGGTTCCGGCGAATGTCAAAGACGCGGAGAGATTGGTCGGCACTTTGAATTCGGCGGAAAGATCAAAATCAACCATGTCGGCTCGCATGCACAGGAAAGGTTCCGGCCCGCTCACGTTCAGCATTCCCTCTCCGGTGATCAGTCCCGCTTTCTGCCGATGCAGGCGAATGTTCTTAAGAGGGAATCCCTCGGACGTCATACCGGCATCTACAGCCATTTCCCAGAGCGGCTTTTCGTCCGCAGACGTCCGACGACCGGAAAGATAAAGGCTTCCAGCGAGCTTTTGCGGGCTTTGCCCCGATTTGAATTTTCCGCGCAGCTGGAATATTTTCATATCGGCTACAGGACGGGAAGGCGTTGCGACGAGATCCATTTCCAGAAAGGGCCGACTAAATCCAGCCGCCACGTTTCCCTGAACAACACCCAGTTCCGAGACCATATTGTGAAGGCCTATGGACAAATGCGAATTTTTCCAGTCAACCGAAGCGCCGATTGTTTGGATCTGTAGCGGTTGTTTTTTCAGGTGGCGATAGGAGAGATCATTGATTGCGAGGCGGTCAATCTTGGCGCTGAAAAATTTGAGCAGGCCTGATACCCGCGGCCAGTCAAGCACCGGCGGTTTATCCGGTGAGTTGTCTGAAATCGATACGTTCCGCATGAAAAGATTTTGAATATGCAGCGTGCCCGCAATCAGATCAAGCGATTGCAGGGTCATCTCCAGGTGTTGTATCTTGACATGCGTTTGCGGGAATTCAATTTCCAGATTATCCACACGCAGCGTGTCCGCAAGCCGTCCCTCTATTTTTGTCGCGGACATTTTCAGGTCCGTATAGCGGGAAACATGATCTAAAAGACTGCGTGTGCCTGCATCAGTATTGAAAAGCCAGATGGCGATTGCAAGGCAGACCAGCCCCGTTGCCAGAACAATAGCGATTATAAAATATTTCAGCACACGTTTCAAAATTCAAACCCCACCGTGAAATGAATACGATAACCGGGATCTTCCACGCCGATGGTTCTGGCCACCGACAAATTCAAGGCACCGACCGGTGTGAAGTAATGAACACCGAAGCCTGCGGCCTGAAACAGGGTTACATCGGTAAAAGAATCAAAGGCGTTGCCCGCGTTATAAAACACTGAAACAGCCCAGTCTTCCAATATCGCGCGCTGCAATTCCACGCAGCCGGTCAGGAGATGTTTACCCCCTACGACATTTCCTGACGCGTCACGAGGCCCCAGCGACTGATAGGCGTAGCCGCGGACGCTTTGATCGCCGCCGGCAAAAAAGCGCAGGGACGGGGGAAGATCGCTCAAAGGATCCGAAAAAAAAGTAATGTTGGCTCTGGCGCTGGTCGCAAGAGATAGGCGCCAGGGCAGTGACAGAATATGACTGGCTTCCGTAAGCAATTGCAATAATTGAGTGGTTGAACCCAACGCCTGGCTTGTGCCGCGCAGATCCAGGGCATAGCGAAACCCGCTTGTGGGTCTAATCATATTGTCATAATGATTGTCGGAAAACCGGATTCCCGGCAACACATAACGCGCAGAGGAGTCTTGGTTGCCGATGGTATATTCTTCCTGCTGAAACTTCACGTAAGCTGTGCCCTGTTTCTGGTTGCCGAAACTGCTGCTTCGGGCCAATTCCAGCGAAATGAGTTGGCTGTTGTATGTGGTGATATCCTCTCTTTGGATATTGATCTGGGCTGAGGTAAATGTCCGGATGTCTTTGTCGCTCGGAATGATGTAGCTGGTAGCGAGTCCCTGCAGCCTCTCTGAAATAAACAGATTGGAACTAAGTTCCTGACCTTTATGGAACATATTGACATCGCGGTATCGCAGAGAAAATCTTGCGCCCGTGTCTGTTCCGTAACCGATTCCCGGCCTCAGGCCTCTTCGCGGCATGGGTTTCAGCAAGATTTGCACGGGTATTTTAAAGTCTTGCGCTTGTTCCTTTTCTGCTAGAACAATGACTTCGCGGAACCTCTCCGAATTGTTGAGTTGAATCTGTGATTCGGCAAGCCTGGTATAAGAGAATACGTCGCCGGGCGTGAAGGTGATATATCGCCGCAGAAAGGCGTCGGGGTAATCGGAAGCGCCCTCAATAGTGACATCAGAGAAAAAATATTTCGCGCCGGTTTCCAGAACCAGGGTGATGCGCGCGAACCGGGCGGTTTCGTCGATGCGAATTTCATGGACGGTATATTCGGCGTCCAGATATCCCATCTCCTGAGCTCTGGACTGAAGATTCCGCCTGGCCTCCTCGTAGGGTTGATGCAACAGGACGTTGCCTTTTTTCAGGGGGAAACGGCTGATCAACGCTGCAAGCGAAGCTTCGGATGCGCCCTGGCCAATGACGGAAATACTGACATCAGCTAAGATAACCGGATGGCCGATTTCCACTTTTACCCGTAAAAGATATTCATCCGCTTCGGGTGTTTCTATCTTGATGATGACACGGGTGGAATAATAACCGAATGGTTCAAGCGCTTTGATTACTTTCTGATCTGCCTGACGGACAAAGTGTTCCAGCCAGAGCCGGTCCACTTTTCCATCTTTCACCAAACCTTGGGGAAGGACAAGAGCCTCCTGAACATTTTTACGCGCATCCCCTTCAACGCCTTCTATGACAATTACAATCGGTTCGGCCGCATGAGCGACAGCGATGAGCCACGGTCCCAAAAGCAGACACAAAATGAGGATGCTGTAATACGACAACCGTTTTGGCAAGCGTCTGGTGAAAACTGCCTGGTTCAATCTTATTATTTTTGCCGTGATCGTTTTATGAAAAGACGGTCTTTGCCGCCATCTAAGGATGATCCCTGCAGACCTGTTTAATCCATTCATATGCCATTGACCTTGTTTTCCACCACCGACGAAATCATAGATTATGGAGAAAATATAGGGTTGGCGGAAGTTTAAGGCATGTAACAGGGGAATGCAAGAAGATGTTATCCACTGTATTGAAGAAAAATGGTTGTTTCTAATTATTTCTCCTGCGCAACCTTTAGCGTTGCCGTTTTCTTACCCTGGAGATTGCAGGCCGCGGTTACCTCCAGGACATCATTTGCCGCTGCCGGAACCTTGTAGGTATAGACAAAAGTTATTTTACTAGCTTCCTTGTTCAGTTGCAATCTGCAAAACGATGTTTGATGATCCCTGTTGCATTATCCGGGGAATTTTGCATCCAACAGGGTACCGCCAATGAGTCCCAGCAGGGCGCCGCACAGAGAGATGACCAAGGTCAAAAAAGTAAAAATAATATGAGTAGGAGACATTAAGAATTCTTCTGACAAAGCAAGGGCAGCTAAAACGACGGCAGTGATAAAAAAGATTAGGCTCAGGAGAATTTTCTTTTTCAACAGCGGTGTTGTGACTTTTCTGAATCTTAATTTACCGTCCAGAATGCCGGTAGCTATGGCTGGAATCACAAAAAACGGCAGCAGGACCGACAGGACTTTTATTGTGGGATCCAGCATTGCCAGCAGAGTCTGCGGTACAAAAAAAGCGCAGCAGGACAGGAGAAACAGCGTTAGGGCGAAAGCCTGAGGAAAATGAACCAGTACCGGATGGGTATGCAGATCCAGAATCTTTCTTCTTTTGAGGGAGACCGGATGCGTGTACGGCTCAAACATTTTGGCCGGAACACCACAGGCAGGGCAGACATCCTTGATGTTTCCTTGATCGGTGACAAAGCCGCAAGCTTTACATCTCATGAGATTGGACATGGCGTTTCTCCCTGTTTGTTGAATTTGCGCATACAATAATACATTTGATTTGGAAATAACAATAAAAAATTTATGATTGATAAAAACACTACAATTCTATATTCTACCTTCACTTAAATCCTGGAGGTGGCTATGGACGCGTTACTTCTAGCCCGCATTCAATTCGCCTTTACCATCGGATTCCATTTTCTCTTTCCGGCCATGACATTGGGTACCGCTTTGGTCATTCTGATTTCAGAGACGCTGCATCTTGTCAAAAAAGACGACGTGTATCGAAGGATCACGGATTTTTTTGCTCGACTGCTGGGACTGATTTTTGTTATCGGCGCAGCCACGGGAATTGTCATGGAATTTTCTTTCGGCACTAATTGGTCTGAATATTCCCGCGCAGTGGGGGATATCTTCGGACCGATTCTGGCCGCCGAAGGCGTCATTGCATTTTTCCTGGAGTCCGTCTTTGTCGGGGTGTTGATTTTCGGTAGAAAAAGAGTATCGCCCAAAGTTTACTGGGTGGCGGCACTGATGGTATTTCTGGGCGGACATCTTTCCGCTTTCTGGATTATCGTGGCCAACTCCTGGATGCAGACGCCTGCCGGATATGAAATCAATGCCGCCGGGAAAATATTTCTGACCAGTTTTCAAGACGCTGTTTTTAATCCGTCAACGATCGTCCGATTTACCCATACCTTTTTGGCTTCCTGGATTACTTGCGCGATTATGGTTTCGGGCATTGCCGGATACTATGTCCGTAAAAGCATGCACGGTCAGACCGCCCGGACGATGCTGAAACTCGGCATCATTCTCTTCGCGGTCACGCCGCTTGTGCAATTAGGCGCCGCTCACGCGCATGCGATCCAGGTTATCAATAAGCAACCGGTGAAGGCGGCGGCGATGGAAGGGCACTTTCATACAACCCGCGGTGCGGACATCTATGTCCTCGGATATGTGGATGCGGCCAACGAAAAAACTTACGGCATTTCGATACCCAGGGGGTTGAGCTTTTTATACAACTTCGATTTTAACTCGGAAATTAAAGGTCTGAATGATTATCCGAAGGACAACTGGCCGCCTCTTAATCTGGTGTTTCAATCTTATCACATCATGGTGGGACTGGGTATGATCTTTATTGCCCTTGGGCTTCTGGGCGCGTTGCTTTTGTGGACGGGAAAAATTTATACGGCGAAATGGTATTTATTTTTGCTTCCCTTCCTGATTCCACTGCCGCACGTCGCTCATGAAACGGGCTGGATTACCGCGGAGGTCGGCCGTCAGCCTTGGATTATTTATGGCTTAATGAAAACCGCTGCCGCGTCATCGGTGGTGGTGTCAGCCGGTGAATTGATTTTCAGTCTGGCCATGTTTATGTTGGTCTATCTGCTTTTGTTTGTGATGTTTATTTTTCTGTTTGTCAAGATCATCAAACAAGGACCAGCTGCATCTTGAAAGAATAAGAATAGGGGAGAGGCGAGATGGAAAATATCCAGCATTTTCAAATCCTGTGGTGCGGGTTGATTTACATTCTATTTCTTGGATATGCGCTTTTGGATGGATTTGACCTCGGTGTGGCAACCTTGTTGCCGTTTCTTGGAGGTAATAAAAAAGACAAGGATACACTGATCGCATCCATCGGACCGGTCTGGGATGGCAATGAAGTCTGGCTGATAACCGCTGGCGGTGCTCTGTTTGCGGCTTTCCCTCATGTGTATGCCACTGCGTTTTCCGGTTTTTATCTGGCGATGATGCTGGTTTTACTCGCCCTGATCTTCCGGGCGGTATCGATGGAATTTCGCGCCAACGATCCGGCGCGCGCAGGCTTCTGGGAAAAAACTTTCGTGGGCGGGAGCGCGTTGGCGGCTCTGTTATTTGGTGTCGCTTTGGGCAATGTGATCTATGGCGTGCCTTTGGATGATCGAATGGAGTTTACCGGAAGCTTTTTTACGTTACTGCGTCCTGTGCCCTTGGTGTTTGGTGTCACCGGGCTTGCCGCCGTGCTTTTGCAGGGCGCGTCCTGGGCTGTTATGAAAACGGAAGGGGATTTGCAGGCGCGTTCTTTCAAAGCTGTGCGGATTTTAACGGGGATTAATGTCGTTGCGGCAGCGATTTATTTCGTGACACTGATCGCAACATTTCCCCGTCTATCCGGGAATGTTTTGTTTTACGTGGCTAT
>JAKLES010000210.1 GCA_022711575.1 Deltaproteobacteria bacterium
CAGGCAAAAGACATTGCCGCTTGCTCCAAAGAAGATGATCGAATGGACGACTGGCGGATTAAATTTAAATATTATAACGATCTGTGGCAGACTAAAGGCTTTCTGACTATGTTCACTCTATTGCTGGAACAGGAAAGCGCCCGTCTGCGCAGTGCTTTTCGCCCCAATGGAGAAAGACAACTGACAAACTATTTTCATCTGGCACAGCAATTATTTCAGGCGCAAACCTTGGGTAATCTGAGGCCGTCAGATTTACTGCGATGGTTTGACGACATGATTCTCGCTGAAGGAGACGCTAGTGAAGATCAGCAAATGCGTTTGGAGACGGACCGGAATTGTGTCCGCATCATTACCATTCATAAGAGTAAGGGGTTGGAGTATCCGGTTGTATTTTGTCCGTTTGCCTGGGAATCAGGTCCCAATCAAAGAGAAAATCTGCCGCTTTGTTTTCATGATGAAAATAATGACCGGCAGGCTACTGCTGATTTGGGATCGGAAAACGTGGATATTCACAGGGAAGCTTATGACCGGGAAGTTTTGTCGGAAAACTGCCGCCTGCTTTACGTGGCACTCACCCGTGCGAAAAACCGCTGCTATTTTGTATGGGGAAACATCAAAAACACTTCATCCAGCGCTGTTGCCTATCTTTTCCATCGGGAACTCTGGCTGAATAAAACGATGAATTTAAGCAACGCGGAGATGATTGACCAGATGCGGTCGTTTTCCAATCTCGTTCCGCGGGACATCAGGATCACAAGCCTGGAAACAATTTCCGAGATTGAAAAATGGTCGCCGGAAAAAGAGTCGGAGAATATTTCTTACCATGAATTTAAAGGTAGGATAGATCCCTGCTGGAAAATCGCGAGCTATACCTATCTAACTTCCGCCTTGCAAGATGATTTGGAATGGGACGAGGAGATAGCATTTACGAACCATGCTGCAGGGATTCCGGAAATGGAGACAGGGGATAACATCCTTCTTTTTCCGCCGGGAGCAACCTCGGGTATTCTATTGCATGAAATATTGGAGAAGATCGATTTTACCCGAGTAGCTGAAGAACAAACAAAAACGATCATCAAGGAGGTTCTGGAGAAATATGCTTATCCCATACAATGGCAGGCAGGCATTTTAAAAATGCTTAAAGAGCTTGTGCAAGCAAGGCTTGATCGCTCAGACAAAGCTGAATTCAGTCTATCACAACTTGACAATACTCAATGCATTAAAGAACTGGAATTTTATTTTCCAATGCAAGATGTTTATCCTGAAAAGTTGATGTCTGTTCTGCAACAGACGGAGGAACTTCAAAAAACAAAAGATCAAAGGAAATTGAATTTACCCCCGGTTCGTGGCTTTTTAAAGGGATTCATTGATCTGGTCTTTGAATTCGACGGACAATATTATCTGGTTGACTGGAAATCCAATGATCTGGGTGATCGTTATGAATGTTACGCACCCGCTCTTTTAAAACGAGAGATGATTAAATCCTTTTACGATGTGCAATATTTAATCTACACCGTCGCTCTCGATCAGTATCTGAAAAAACGATTGCCCGGTTATGTCTATGAAAAACATTTTGGCGGCGTTTACTATTTCTTTTTGCGTGGCTTTAATTCAAAAGAGGGGACGACCAATGGAATATTTTTTGATCGGCCTGCCGGGCAATTCATCGTGAAACTGGAGAAAGCGTTACTGGCGCATTAAAGTCGGCTTCACTATTTACTCTTCCCCTTGGGAAACCTTTTCTGAAGTTCCGGAATGAGTTCTGTGCGAATGTG
>JAKLES010000211.1 GCA_022711575.1 Deltaproteobacteria bacterium
GTTTCTTCCGGTATTGATTTCTCTATACCTGCAAAGATCTTTTCCAGTGTTTCATATATTAATGTTTCTAAAATAGACCACTCCAACGACAATATTTTAGTAAAGAATTTCGACATTAAACAAAGGCCAAAACAATCCCATTACTTGATAACAATTCCTAACATCTTAATATAAAAAGAATATCTTAAAAGAATGCTTGAAATCGGTTTTGTAAAGAAATCCGACATCTCAAGCCAGAAATGATTGTTTCTTGTTAATGCATTGAAAAAACTTTATATTTACTTGTAAAGTGCTTCGATTTGATCCTTTAAATTGCCCACAACAACGTTTCGTTTTAATTTCATGGTCTGCGTCAATGTACCGTTATCCAGGCTGAATGGTTCGGACAGAAGCAGGAACTTCTTCGGGATTTCATAACCGCCGAATTTTCCTTTCAGTTGATTGGTAATCGCGTCGATAACCATATCAATAACATCTTGACGCGCCACCAACGCTTTATGGTCTGTCGGCCACCCTTTATCATTGGTGTAATGTTTCAGGACGTCGAAATCAGGGACAATAATGCAAATATTGTAGGGCCGGTTCATGCCGTACACGACTGCCTGCTGGACAAGAGGTACCAGACAGATTTCTTCTTCCAGTGAAACAGGGAAACAGAATTTCCCATTTTCCAGTTTATACTGTTCCTTGATGCGGCCAGTAATGTAAAGAAATCCGTCTTTATCCAGGCGTCCGCGGTCGCCGGTGCGGAAACCACCGTCGGGTGTCATAGTGGCTTTCGTGTCTTCCGGCCTGTTGTGATAACCTTTCATGACATTGGGGCCGTAAACAATAATCTCGCCATCTGTTGCGCCTTCCTCAACCACAGACTGGTCAATGACGATCTTGACCTTTTCAATAGCCTTACCGACACTGCCCAGACGATAGTCGTAGGAGGCATTCATTGTGGCTGCCGGGGATGTTTCGGTGAGTCCGTAACAATCGTAGATGGGAATACCGATGTCAAAGAAGAACTGCGAAATTTCAGGCTTCATGGCAGCGCTGCCGGTCATGGCCCCCATTACTCTTCCTCCCAGACGTTCCCGAATCTTCGAGAAGACAATTTTATCAGCCAGTTGAAATTTGAGATTGGTCATAAAATGGGACTGGCCTTTGGCAGCCAGTTCCCTTTTTTTCTTGGCAGCTTCAATGCCCATCACAAACAGGTTTTTGGCCAGTCCCCCATCCTTATTCATTTTGGCCCACAGACCCGCGTAGATCCGGTTAAACACAGTGGGAACGGCAACCAGAAAGTAGGGTTTAACCTTCACGATATCATCGACAATAGTTGTGGCACTTTCCGCGAGGCCTATGGCGCCGCCGAGGCGGATGACCGCGAATAATTCGCCTGACTGACCGAAAACATGAGCCCAGGGTAAAATGGCCAGGGTTACGGCATCGATTTTCTGCAGTTCGGGATACATCTTGAGACCCGATAATGAATTATGGGTGAAATTGCCGTGGGATAGCAAAACGCCTTTGGGATTTCCGGTTGTGCCCGATGTATAAATGAGTTGGGCTATATCGTCCGGCTTCGGGATAAGAGGCGCTATGGGATGGGCCGCCCCTTTCTTTTCCAGCGCGGTCATGGAGTTTTCGCCTTCGGCATCGATGACAAAGATGTGTTTCAGGGTGGGAATCTCTTTGGGAAAATCTTTTATCTTTTCATAGATTTCCGGTTTCGCAACGAAAAGGACTTTGATCTGGCTGTCATTGATGATGTATTTCCA
>JAKLES010000212.1 GCA_022711575.1 Deltaproteobacteria bacterium
GCGGCCTGTTTCAAGGGTGGCGTTGCGCGTTTGCTGACATGCAGGATTTCAATTCCGACGATCTGTCCTTTTTCGTCATAGTCGGCAATGATGCCCGGCTGAATTTCCTTTGACGATTCAACGTCCAGGCCACTGATTTCCAGATAGGCGGCGTCGGCAATGGGGTCAAATTCAAGTTTCATAGGTCGCTCGCTTCATCGTCGAAATCATGTTTTACTCCGTGTGATCCGGCTAGTGTCGGCAGTTGGCGGTTATGTTTCTGCTACTTTCGCACGACATCGAAGACGTACTCAAATTTTGATGCTTTGGCAATATTTCCAGCCTGATCGAATTTCACAGGAACATTGAACAAAATAATCTTGAAATATTTCGTGGACGCGAGAAGTTTTTGATATTGCGAAGCATCCATTGTGTTTAGTTCAAATGAAAGTATTCGTTTTTCTGTGATACCGGGGAGGCTTTCGTAGTTTTTATCAAACATGCGGAGAGCCTTGGCTGAACTTAGTGCTGTACTTCTGTCAAAGCGCCAACCCCTCGATTCGACGCCATCCAGTTTTTGATTCATTAAATCGATAATGTCCTGCTTAAGGAGGGCGGGATAGGTATTACCAGCATCATCGACAAGTCGCGCAGTTGTACGTTGGAATTGAGCCGAAAACTGTGTCGAATTGGTGACCTGTACTTCAAACGAGGGTAACGAAACCATCAACGTCTTCTCAATACCCTTTTGACTGGGATTTTGCGGATTCCAGTATTGATAAGTCATATGCAGAGCTTCGATGTTTTTTGCACGCTCGGGCATGATTGGTCGGAGGCTGATCCCAATATCATCAATGAATAGCTCATCGCGACTGTTTGGGTTTATCCGCAGGTCGTATTGGGCTTGTGGCCGGATTGGTACAGTTTGAACGCAGGATGCCAAAAGGACAGCCATGAGGATGGGAAGGAGTCGTTTCATTTGATAATTCGTGCGGAGTTATTAAGAGGGGAGTGATGAAGGGCTATCGTCGGAGCTCAACCGACCGACAAAAAATGCAGCTTTTTGTCGGTCGGTTGGAGCGTCTCGTTATGCAAGCTTAGGTTAGAAGTGGAAGCAGCGAGGGAACCTCCTTGGCACCAATTTGAATCTCTACTCCCCAAACTGAAACATCTGCGCCGTTAGAGAGATCGTTGCCGTGGGTCGCAGTTACATGCGTAATGAAGTCGCGATTCAAGATGACTCTGGCACCCGCAAGGGAGACTATGTCAATGAACTGCGAATCTTTGCCAAGGCTCAATACGTTGAGAAGGGAAGGAACCTCTTTCGCAGCGACCGAGCCTTGGACTACTCCATGTTCACCGAAAACAATAAATACGACATCGGCGCCATTTTCGAGATCGTTGCCATGTGTTGGTGATATTTGGGTGATATATGCAGTATTCACAATAATGCGAGAACCATCGACAAGCTTTAAGTCTACAAATTTTGCTGCCATTTTGACTCCTGGAGTTATTACAACGGTTTGGATAAAAACTGCGCGCCTCAAATCAGGAACACGATTTCCGGGTTTTGCACTCTTTAACTCTGCCAACTCCCCAATTCCCGATCCAATTTGTCGAGTAGCGCGAGGCCACGGGCGGGGTCGCCGGCTTGGGCGGCGGCGTGAAACTGGGTGGCTAGATCGTGTTGTACCAAAGCAATGGTCGCCAGTTCATCGAGCAAACGATTGACACTGGTGTGACGGCTGCTGGCGAGTTGCTTGAGACGCTCATGCTTGGCATCGG
>JAKLES010000213.1 GCA_022711575.1 Deltaproteobacteria bacterium
CAGGCCTTGGCCTTTCTTCCCACATAGACTTGCGAAGCCGGGTCTTCACCCACGAGCATAACCGCTAATCCGGGAACTATACCGGTCTTCTCTTTGAATACAAACGTTTCTTCACGAATCGCCTTACGGATATCCTGTGCTATTTTATTACCATCTATAATGATCGACATACCTTGCCTTTTATTTGAATATTATTCTTTGTACCCAACTGGGGCAGGAATATAGGGTAAAAATAAAGCACTGGCAAGTAAAAACACTGCTGCCCGATGAAATAATGTCATCCGATGGATATCTTCTTGAAAAAATATCCATTCTTTGTTAAGGGAGCAGCAAGAATTGAGGGGTGATATGAAAGCTGTTAATCTGACACTGTTGTTAGAAGAATCCGTTCAAAAGCACGCAGACCGGCCCGTCCTAATTGCGGACAATAGACGCATCACTTACAAGCAATTACACTCGGCCGTTCACGCTGTCGCACCATCTCTAAAAAATATGGGGATGGGAAAAGGCGATAAAGTAGCCATCATGCTTCCCAATATCCCGGAGTTTGTTTATTGCTGCTTTGCCGTTTTCCAATCAGGCGCCGTCGCTGTTTTGCTCAATACATCATCCACCCCAGCTGAACTGTGCTATCTTCTGAATAACAGTGACGCTAAAATTCTCATCACCCAGGCATCGGGTGAAAAAAGGTATCGGGAAATAAAGAATCAGCTTTTAACGTGCCACTCTATCTACGTCACTGACTCTGAGGAGAATCAGAGCGTGATGAATCAGAAAAGCAAGGTCAATGAAAGTGATTCTTGCGCGACACTGATCAATCCCGATGACCCGGCCATGATGATTTATACAGCGGGATTGACCGGTAAGCCACTTGGCGCAGTCCTTACCCATCACAATCTTTGTGAAGAACTCAACATGATTCAACCTATTTTTCGAAGAGAGCCGGACGATATCGGACTTTGCCTGATCCCTCTATTTCACTCTTTCGGCGTTACCGTTAATATGCTGAACGTCATTCAGGCGGGCTGCTCTACCGTCATGATGGATCGATTTACCATGGATGGTCTCTTGTCCACCATCGAAAGAGAAAGGATAACTTATATCTGCGCCGTTCCACGTCTCTATGTCGGGATGGTTCTGTACGAAAAAACGGCAAAATATGATTTGAGTTCTTTGAGGCTCTGCGTCACTGGCGGTTCAGCCATGCCGCCTGAGTTCATTCCTCTTTTTGAACAGAAACTGGGTGTCCGCATTCTGGAAGGCTATGGCTTGACGGAAGCGTCACCCGCCTGTTCTTTCAATAGAATTGAATTAGCGGCAAAACCCGGATCCATCGGTACCGCTCTGACCGGGATTGATATCAAAATTGTTGATGAGGCCGGGCAAGAACTGCCTCGCAACCAAGTCGGCGAGGTGATTCTCCGGGGCGGCAACGTCATGCAGGGCTATTATAAAGATGATGAGGCTACCGCTTCCGTGATCAAAGACGGCTGGCTTTACACTGGAGATCTGGGCAGAATGGACGAGGACAATTACATTTTCCTCACGGGTATCAAGAAAAGAATGATTATCACCAGTGGCTTTAATGTCTACCCGCGTGAAGTGGAAACGGTTCTGAATCTGCATCCGGCGGTTCAGAATTCTCGGGTGTCAGGCAAAAAAGACTTAATGCGCGGCGAATTGGTCACTGCACAGATTGTTTTGCGCGCTGGGTTTCATCCTGACGACAAAGAAATCATCCGGCATTGCAA
>JAKLES010000214.1 GCA_022711575.1 Deltaproteobacteria bacterium
CCTAAATCGTTCGATTCTAAATTTTTACTGACTCTAGTCTGAGGTTTGTGTTTTATTGATTGGTTTTTGTTCTGAACTGTTAAAAAAGAGGCAGTTTTTCAAGTGGGAAAGATTTTTTTCTGTTGAAGTTGCTAAAAATGGCTTTAAAAGGCGTGTTTAAGCGGCGGCACAGAGTGTCGCAGTAATAAAAATGTTTTGTTTTTCAGATCGGGATTGCGGTTTTCTCCCAGATAAGGTCAAGCTGTAACGCTGTTTTTACGGATTTTGATACTTTCATCACGGTGGTTCCGGCGTGAGTTACGATTTTACCTGCGAAATCAAGGAATTTTCGTCTAAATGTTGTCGGATAAGTGTCTTTGCCGATGATGTTTTCGACACAGTCCCGTTTAAACGCCTGATGCAGATTGAATGAAAGGATCATTATGTTGAAATAAGCTTCATTCATGCCGAAATCCTTACAGGGCATTTGTTCACCTGCAAAATCTTTGATGTGACGGTGGGTCAGTTCGCTGTCGCCTCTGTTGTGAGCAAGCATTATGACTCTTTCAGTTTCAGCCAGATAACCGCATCCGGCTTTTTCCATTTCTTCAGTTATGCGGTTCATTTCTCCAAGATTCGTATAAACTATATTTGTCGTTCCGGCTCCTTTTATCAGCATCTGATTACCATCTGATCTGGCTGCGGTGAATATCGCTCTTCTCGATCTCTCCCATGTGCCCCGTCTGTCCTCAAACTCGGTGTAATACCACTCAATGCCGCTTCCTTCTTTCCTGAATATCCCGAGTTCATTTTCCGGTATCCGCATAACTCTTTCCGTGATGTCTTTATACATTTTCCCGCCGATTATGTAGCCAGCTTCAAGATCATCTTCAAAAAATGTCATCAGTTTCTGATCAAAAAATCCGCTGTCAAATGTGACGATTACAGGAACATTTTTGCGGTAGTTTCTGCGTATCAGATCAACCGTCTCTTTAAGCATTTCTTCAACTTCCGCACCGTGATTCCCGGCAACCCTGCCGGGGCGGAACCTCGATGAGACAACAAAACCGTTCCATTTTATCATTATGGGCTGAAAACCCTTGATATTTTTATATGTCCAGCTCACTCCTTCACGGCATTGCGCATCATTGTTGTCAAAGACTACAGTGTCAACATCAAGAATTATGTACGGCGGTTTTTCCGCCTTCAAACGCCAGATGAAAAGCCGTTCAAACAGCTTCCTGAAACCACGGTTTCTGTTAAAACTGCACTTATTCAACAGCCGCTTTATCGAACTCGTACTCGCCAGATACTTCTGCTCAACACCGATAACAGAACCATATTCCTCCTGTTTACGCAACTCATCAAAACGGCTTAAACTCAATGATGTTCCGTCTGTGAAGTTCAGAATCATCTGTATCAGCATGCTGCAGACACTGCTCCCTTTCCGGTGAATTTTCAAACTCTCAAATTTCGAAAGTTCTTCGTAAAGCCAGCTCTGATGCTCAAGATAACGACTCACAAAAGGCAACCCGCCTCTTCCCGTCAGCTTATCACAACTCTCTGAAATTTTACTGATTTTTCCCTTGATTTTCTTGTTTTCTTTTGCTATCATCACATCACCTCCTTGGTGTTGGTTTTCTTTAGCAGTTAGCTATACCAAAGAGGTTGTTTTTATTAAAGTTTTTTCTTAACTTTCTGTTCTTTTTATTTTGAAATCGAACGGGTTAGG
>JAKLES010000215.1 GCA_022711575.1 Deltaproteobacteria bacterium
CTGGTCAAACATTTGATGGAATCTAATCAATTCAACCTGCAGGATTTGGAATTGATCCAATTGGTCAGCCTTGGCGATGCGGTGGCTATTGATGAACGTTACGCGCGAAAATTCCGTTTGAAGACTTTTTTTTCCGGATGGATTGCCTCCGAGGCCATCAGTCAGGGAAGGGTTGATCTGATTCCCAGCCGTTTTTCTCGGGTTGCCTGGCTGTTTAAAACCGGCGCCATTAATATTGACGTAGCTTTTATTCAGGTGACGCCCCCTGACGAAAACGGTTATGCTCATCTGGTGGGCGCATCTGTGGAAAGACAGGCCATGGAAATGGCTAAAATCGTTGTCGGTGAGATCAATACCCAAATTCCCCGGACGATGGGCGACACGATGGTGAATATGGATGATTTCCACTATCTGGTTGAGGCGACAGAGCCTCCGTATTATGTACAACGCTGGCCGTTACAGGATGTTTATCTAAAAATCGCCGCGAATGTCGCTTCGGTCATCCAGGACGGTAACTGTATTTCTTATGGAATCGGGCCGCTTTATGAAGCGTTGGCCAAAACCCTGTACACAAAAAAAAATCTGGGCGTGCATTCGCCTTTCTTCACCGACGCCCTGATGGATTTGGTCAAAAGCGGCGCCGTAACTAACCGCTATAAAGGCGTCTTTCGCGGCAAGTCCTGTGCGTCCTATGTTATCGGCACCAAGGAACTGTTGTCGTGGCTGGATGTCAATGCGCTGGTGGAATTTCAGCCGCAGGATATCGTGATGGATCCCCGAACAATCAGTCTCAATGACAACATGGTAGCCATTTTCCCGGCGCGGAAAGTTGATTTGACCGGTGATATCGCGCTGCATAGCGGTAAGGGCAATGTGACCGCCGGCCCCGGCAACGTTCAGGAGCTCTTCTGGGGGGCAGCGCTTTCCAAAAACGGCCGGAACATTTTTGCCCTGCCTAGCCGCAACCGTAAGGGAAACCCCAATATTCTTCTTTCTTTAGATAAATATCCTTTCCAGTTTGCCAATCGGGAATCCATGGACGTTGTTGTTACGGAATACGGCGTGGCTTATTTAATGGGCAAAACCTTGCGTGAACGGGCGCAGGCGCTCATCGAAATTGCGCACCCCGATGACCGTTTAGATTTGGTCAGGCAGGCCAAAGAGGCGAAGATGATTTATGCCGATCAAATATATTTTGCCGAGTCCGGTCATCTTTATCCGGATAAAATCGCCTGTTCGCATCGTTTCAAAGACTCTCTGACTATTCGCTTCCGGGCGATCAAACCCTCGGATGAAGAAGAAATGCGCCGCCTGTTCTACCGGTTTTCCGATCAGGCGGTTTATTACCGGTATTTCAGTCCGATTAAGACCATGCCACACAGAAAGATGCAGGAATACGTGAATGTGGATTACCGTTATACAATGTCCATAGTGGCCATTATTGACGACTCCGGCGTGGAAAAAATCATCGGCGAGGCCCGTTATGTGAAGACACAGGGAGAATCCTTTGCCGATACTGCGTTCATTGTGGATGAACAATATCAGGGCATGGGCATTTCAACTTATCTTTTCAATCTTTTAATAAGGGCGGCCCGGGAAGAAGGCATCGCCGGATTCAAGGCCGACGTTCTGGAAAACAATCGGGCCATGCTGAAAGTTTACGAAAAGGCGCTCTATCCGGTGCAAACCGTTTTATCCG
>JAKLES010000216.1 GCA_022711575.1 Deltaproteobacteria bacterium
GGCGCAAAAAAGAATGGTGAAATACAGGCTTGGTATAAACGAATGATGAAAACAAAGAAGTTTACCAAAGTTTTTCTGAGCATTTTTTTATCTGCCGGCTTTCCGTGTGAAGAGTTCGGTCAATTCTCTTTCTGTTTCCTGATAAGTAAGAGGCGGGGTGTTTTTTTTAGCCATGACGACAACGTCATGTTCCGCGGGAAACAAGTTTTTATTGCGGCGGAAGAATTCTCGAATCAGTCGTTTCGTACGATTTCGAAAAACGGCGTTACCCGTTTTTTTTGTGACGGTGATTCCCAGGCGTTTGACTCCATTCGAGTTGCCGCAGGCTACAATGGTAAAGAATCGCGAACTTCTTCTGACCCCCTGTTCGTAAATAATCCGATAACTGCTTTTATTTGTGACCTTTTCCGCTCTTCGGAAAGATTGTGCTTTCATGTATGGAAAACCAACATCCCTGCGAGACATTAGAATAGCGGAATTATACGGTTAAGCTTTTTCTGCCTTTGGCTCTTCTGCGGCTTAACACCTGCCTGCCCGTTTTCGACGCCATGCGGACAAGAAATCCATGTGATCTCTTTCTTTTGGTATTTGATTTATTGGTCAAAGTCTTTTTCATGTTTTTAAACCCCTAAAAGTAATAGGGCATTGCCTAAACCATAGTCATCACCATTTGTCAAGACGAAATTGGTTGATCATAAATGAATGAGAAATTTGATGTTTTATCGACAAAGTGAAACAAAAAGCACCCATTCGGTGTTTCCGTAATATTAGGTTGTGACTGTCCATTTGCAAAAATACACAGGAGCTTGTGACGGCATCGCGGATCAGAATAAAGCCCTCTGAAGGTTTGATTCGGGGGTTTATTCTTTATAGGATCACGATCTAAGCCTATGTTTAAACTTAATAAATAAAATATTGAGAAATAATTGTAAAATAATGAAAATTTCTTCTTGACAGTTTTAATCATAGGGAGTAAAAGCTCGCTTCTGTTCGTCAGAGATGTGCTTGAAGGTTGGTTGAAGTTTTCAACATGTTCACCGATAGTATAACTCTTAGTTGTCGGATGATTCCTGCTTACTGACGGAACAAAAAATTGAAATTTAGGCTTGACAGGAAAATCAAATTGATTTATGTGTCAAAGCTCGTTTCAAGAAGGCTCTTTGGAAATTGAATAGTGGGAAAATGAATTTGTGGGTCCTATTAATTTATTGAAGTATCAAGCGAGTTCATAAAGGAAGAGATTAATCTTCCTTTTACAGGATTAAAACTGGAGAGTTTGATCCTGGCTCAGAACTAACGCTGGCGGCGTGCCTAACACATGCAAGTCGTACGAGAAAGTCGGCTTCGGCTGATGAGTAAAGTGGCGCACGGGTGAGTAACGCGTGGATAATCTGCCTTTTAGTTGGGAATAACGTACCGAAAGGTGCGCTAATACCGGATAATACTGCATAACTACTGTTGTGTAGTCAAAGAAGGCCTCTGTTTACAAGCTTTTGCTGAAAGATGAGTCCGCGTACCATTAGCTAGTTGGTAGGGTAATGGCCTACCAAGGCTACGATGGTTAGCTGGTCTGAGAGGATGATCAGCCACACTGGAACTGAGACACGGTCCAGACTCCTACGGGAGGCAGCAGTGAGGAATATTGCGCAATGGGGGCAACCCTGACGCAGCAACGCCGCGTGA